>CASFRX010000059.1 GCA_949297075.1 uncultured Oscillospiraceae bacterium
ATGGCAACGGTCACAACAAAGCTTGATAATATGCTGGTGACCTTAGGCGAGCTGAAAGAGAGCGTAAACCGCCTTAGCAGTCGTCCCTCACAGCTTTGGGATAAGCTGATTTTTGGTGTAATAGGCGCAGTTGCGGCGGCTATCGGCTCAGCGATAATACAACTGTTTTACTGATAGAGAAAGGAAAGGCAAAATGCAAATAACAGATTTTATTTTTGAACAGGGACTTATCATTGTCCCCGTGTTAATCATACTCGGCAAAATAATCAAAAACACAAAATTTATCAAAGACAAATACATACCCATTATTCTGCTGGCTGCAGGAATACTTGCGGCAATGGGAATTATGGGAGTTTCCGTTTCCTCAACGGTGCAGGGTGTGCTGCTCACAGGCACGGCGGTTTTCGGCAATCAGCTTGTAAAGCAGCTGTGTTTTAAAGAAGAATAGCTGAAAATTATAAAGCAGTGGGTTTGGATTCTTGCCAAACTCACTGCTGTTTTTTATATGTTTTTTACCAAACTATGTAAACCGTTGTGCCTTCAACTTCGCATTTTACACCACGTTTTTTAGAAGCTGCCGCCGCAAAAGCATCGCACATTTCCTGATCCGGAAATTCAATAGATGTTTCCATTGTCAATGATTTAGGCTGAACTCTATCCGCAATAACAAAGCCTGTTGCCCACCAGCAAAGATAAGGTTCACGGTCAAAATAAACCCGATTTTTATCGGAAATCTTAATTGACATAGGTACCATTTCTTCATCGGATACGCAGTTATATTTAAAGCCGATAGTTGAAATTGCGGGTCTGTTGTAAATGCCCACTTCGCCGCCTACAAAAAGATTGAAGAAGTAGTTGCCTTTCCAGAGCTGTACCATCCACTCTTTGCCGCCATAATCAAAGAAAATACGGGTTGTAGTGTAATCAAAGGCAAGCTTTGCAAGTAAATCGTAAAAAGGAGTAAAGCCGAAGGCTCTATGCCAACATTCATTCATTGCATAGAAAACTTTTGTTATTGCATTGTAATTGAAGCCTGTGCCGAAAATGCCCTTTTCATAATCATCGCTATAGACTTCGCCTGTTTTTGCGTTGTAGTATGCGCCCAGATTATGCTTCTGTATATCGCCGTCGTTTTCTTCAAATCTCAGGCAAATCTTAAACACATCAGGGTCATCGGTAGGTTCCAAGAAAATCTCGGAATTATTTACGCCTTCGCCAAAATAGCCGAGAATTCTATCAAGCGCTTTATTTATATCACCCGCAAGGTCACCCATAGTAGAAAATGTGCTTGCAGTCTGAGGTTCTTCGGCCGTTACGGCAACGCTTGTAATGCCGAAAAGCATAACAATGCTCATAATAACAGAAATTATCTTTTTCATGTTTTCACCTTTCGTCTTCACATTATTGCTCGGCCGTTTAACAAGAATCAAACAGCCGTGTGCCATATTATAGCATATTTACTTAGATTTGGCAATATGAATTTTTTATGAATAGAAAGAAAAAATTTTTTAAGACTATTATTCTTTATTCACATTCAAAATTTCTATGCTTCGCGCCAAAATACCGTTCATATGTGCGATTGCGGTGCCATAATTGGTGATGGGAATTCCCGCATCAATGCAAGAGCGGGTGCGGTATTTCATTTCCCTGTCGTTAAGCATACAGCCGCCGCAGTGAATTACCAAGGCATATTTTGAAACATCTTCGGGGAACTGACCGCCTGATGTGAATTCAAAATTGATTTTCTTTTTAGTGTGTGCCTTTATCCAATTAGGAAGCTTGACCGTGCCTATATCGTCGCACTGACGGTGGTGAGTGCAGCCCTCGGAAATAAGCACAGTATCGCCGTCCTTTAGCTTATCAATAACCGCCGCACCGTGAACAGCGGATTCCAAATCCCCTTTATATCGTACAAAAAGGATGGAAAAAGAGGTCAGTGGTACGCCACGGGGAACAATTTTCGACACTGTGCCGAAAGCCTGAGAATCCGTTATAACAAGCGCAGGAGGATTTTTGAGAGAAGCAAGGCACGCTTCAAGCTCGCTGTCCCGTGTTACAACCGCCATAGCACCGCTGTCCAGCAAATCACGGATTGTTTGCTGTTGGGGCAAAATCAGCCTGCCCTTAGGCGCCGCCTTATCAATGGGAACAACAAGCACAACCGTATCACCGAGATTTATTAAATCCGCAACAATGCGTCGGGAATTTTCTCGGTCATTCAAGAGAGCTGCAATTTTTTCTTTCAGGCGGTATATGTTAAGCCCTGTTTTTGCGCTCACATGCAGCTCATTTGCCGTTTCATCGGGCACAGCGGCAAGTAAATCCACTTTATTATAGGCAATTACATAGGGTATTTCTTTTTTCTCAAAAAGAGTTTTCAGCTGCTCATCAACCGCACTCAAACCCACTTGGGAATCAACAACAAGCACGGCAATATCTGCATAGTTAAGCACCTGTTTTGCTCTTTTAATGCGAAGTTCTCCCAGCTCTCCCTCATCATCAATACCGGGGGTATCAATAACCACAACAGGGCCGAGAGGCAACAGCTCCATCGCCTTTTTGACAGGGTCGGTTGTTGTGCCCTTAGTATCTGATACAACAGCCAAATCCTGCCCGGTTACGGCATTTACAACGCTGGATTTGCCCGCATTGCGAAGTCCGAAAAAGCCTATGTGTATTCTGTCGGCCGAAACTGTTTGATTCAAACTCATAATAACTCACTCCTCAGAATCTGAAATCTCTGCGATTGGAGGCTTTAATATCTCTGATATTGCTCATTGCAATTTCTCTAACCTTTTCCGTAGGCACTTTTTTCAGCTCATCCTCAATCATTTTAAAGCCGATTGCTTTTGTCTCTTCGCTTGCGTAGTCAACGAGATATTCAGTCAGGGTCATTAGCGCATTGGGATGGCAGCAGTTGAGAATCTGACCGTTTTTGCAAAGGCTCATGAAGCGGTCGCCCGTTCTGCCTTCGCGGTAGCAAGCAGTACAGAAAGACGGAATATGTCCGTTTTCCATAAGCCAACGGACAACCTCATCAAGTGTGCGCTGGTCGGAAACATCAAACTGCTCCGAATCATGAGGACGCTCCTGCTCTGTATATCCGCCGACAGAGGTGCGTGAAGCACCGCTGATTTGGGAAATGCCCATTTTCAGCACTCTTTCTCTGCACTCCTGTGATTCACGGGTGGAAATAATCATACCCGTATAAGGAACGGCAAGGCGGATGCAGGCAATAATTTTTTCAAACATATCGTCGGGGATTGAATTATCGAAAACATTTGGGTCAATATCGTCTGCGTGCTTGATACGAGGCACGCTGATTGTGTGAGGACCTACTCCGTGAACAGCCTCAAGGTGTTCTGCGTGCATGAGCAGACCTGCAAACTCGTATTTATAGAGCTCCAAGCCGAAGAGAACTCCTAAACCCACATCATCAATACCGCCCTCCATGGCTCTGTCCATAGCTTCGGTATGATAATCGTAATCGTGCTTAGGTCCTGTGGGGTGAAGCTTGAGATAGCTCTCCTTGTGATAGGTTTCCTGAAAGAGAATGTATGTGCCGATGCCGGCCTCTTTAAGCTTGCGGTAATTCTCAACGGTAGTTGCAGCGATATTTACATTAACTCTGCGGATTGCACCGTTTTTGTGATTGACGGAGTAGATAGTTTTAATACATTCCAAAATATACTCTATGGGATTATTTACAGGGTCTTCGCCTGCTTCAATGGCGAGGCGCTTGTGACCCATATCCTGCAATGCAATAACCTCGTTTCTGACCTCTTCCTGAGTCAGCTTTTTGCGGGCAATGTGCTTATTTTTCATGTGATAGGGGCAGTAAACACAGCCGTTTACGCAGTAGTTTGAAAGGTAGAGGGGTGCAAACATAACAATACGGTTACCGTAGAAAGCAAGTTTTATTTCCTGCGCAATTTCATACATTTTCTGTATCTTTTCGGGAATTTCACAGGCCAAAAGCACGCTTGCCTCCCTGTGGGTAAGACCCTTGCAGGTGCATCCGTTTCCTGATTTAACGGGACGAGCCTTTTCGAGGATTTCATCAATAAGCTCAACATTGTTTTTATTCTGCTCAGCGTATTCGATTGTTGCCAAAATTTCCTCGTGGTTAATAAATTCTTCTGCCTTGAGGGATGAGGGATTGTAAATTGCCATTTTCATTTACCTTCTGTTACTATATATTTGCCGGGACGAGTACATCAAACCAGGTGTACTCGTTTCGTTCTTATTCCTAAGCTATAATGGAGGGGCGAAATGGTTTGACGTATACCTCCTTGGGCAAAAAGCCCGTAGTAAAGACAGTC
>CASFRX010000060.1 GCA_949297075.1 uncultured Oscillospiraceae bacterium
ATGGCGCCGAAGCCCATTGGCAAAAGCAAGGTGGGCTCCATTTCTTTTTTGATTGCAAGGAAAATGAGTATACCGCCGATTGCCCACATGACAAATATACCCCAGTTTGCTGCCCAATCATACTCGATAATGTTCTTGAAAATATCAAGCAAGGCTTCGATTGGAGGAAAATCTTTTAAATCTTTTGCAGTAAGCCAAAGTTGCTGTAACATTAGATAGATTCCTTTCTCATATTTTTGTTTTTATGTATGCGCTCAATTAGCACAATTCCGAAATATTTTATCACAAAATCAAACAACATTCAACATTTTTTAAAATAATATCGTAAACCTTGATTAATGTCACTTCCACAAATTCTCGTAAATATTCAGCACATCTTGCTTGTCAAGTTCCTTTATTGTGTTTGCAGGCGAACCTGAGGCAACTGCGTCCTCTGACATTTTATCCATTACGGCAAAGAAATCTTCTTTCTTAATTCCGTATTCTGCAAGAGTGGGAACGTTGCAAACCTTACAAAGCTCACGGCAAGCTTCTATGAATTTTTCAGCCGCAATTTCATCGCTGTCGGAAGCATCTGCCGCACCGATTTCCCGAGCCATATCTGCAAAGCGGCTGTAAGCGCCGTCATAAACATAGCTGAAGCAAGCGAAAAGCAGCATAGCGTTGCTTATGCCGTGAGGCACATGGAACATTGCACCTATAGGACGGCTCATACCGTGAATAACCGTAACCGAAGCGTTATTAAAAGCAATGCCTGCCTGCAAAGCCGCAAAGGACATCTGTGCTCTTGCCTCAACATTTGCGCCGTCGTTATAACAAACGGGAAGATATTTGAAAATCTTTTTGATAGCGGATAAAGCAAATTCATCGGTCATAGGCTGAGCCTTGCGAGAAGTATAGGCTTCCGCCGCGTGGCAAAGAGCGTCAAGACCTGTTGCCGCTGTTACCGACTGAGGGGCTGTAAGGGTAAAAGCAGGGTCAACAACAGCGATATCAGGCATCAAAACAGCACCCTTGAGCAGCATTTTTATATCTTTTTCGGTGTTTGTAATAATTGTAAACTGAGTAGCCTCTGAGCCTGTTCCGCTTGTTGTAGGAATAGCAACCATAGGCGGTGTGGGAACGGTTATAACCTTACCCATATAGTCGTTAATGCTGCCACCGCTTGTTGCTACTGCGGCAATAGCTTTCATCGAATCAATGGGGCTGCCTCCTCCGAGTCCGATTAAAAAATCACAAGCTTCAGCGTTGTAAACAGCTAAGCCTGACTCAATCATCTTATCTGTAGGCTCCCCTGTTATTCCGTCAAAAACGAAATATTCAATATCTGCCCTTTCGAGCATTTTGATAACAGGTTCAGCATTGCCAAGCTTTAGCATCATCGGATCGGTTACAATGAGCGCCTTTTTGCCTAAAGCGCATATAGCGGAGGCTGCATAGTTAAGTGCATTTTCTCCGTAAAAAACTCGGCTCGGCATTATGAATTGATTTCCCATAACAATTACCTCTTAATTATAAAATTTTCCAATGAATATAATAACAAAACGCTATGCCTAAATCAAGTAAAACGGTACAAAAGCTTAAAAGAATTAAAACTTGTGTGAATTTTTTATACATTTCTGTTGAATTTTTCTCACATATATGATATTCTTGTTGCATTACTGCGAAAAGAGGAAAAATTAAATGGAAATTGCGGTTTGCGATGACGACAACCTTGACAGAACACTTGCAGCGTCAATGCTTCGCCGCTGTCTGTTTGAAAGAAATACAGGCGGCGGTATAATGTGCTTTTCAAATGCAAAAGAGCTTATTTACGAGATACAGGACGGTAAATGCTTCGATTTGATTTTCATGGATATTTACATGGATAAAATAATGGGCATTGACGCCGCACGCCAACTGCGGGCCTCAGGTTACAGCGGAATGATAGTTTTTTTAACAGCCTCCGCCGGTTTTGCCGTTGAAAGCTATGATGTAAAAGCAAGCGGCTACCTTGTGAAACCCGTAAGCTACGAAAAGCTGAAATATTTAGTTAATGATTTATTGAAAGATTTTGATACCGAACTCTACAAGCTCAAACGCCGAGGTGAAATAATAAGTCTTCACTATAACGATATTGTTTATATTGAAAGCTGCAATTCAAAATGCTTGCTTCACAGCATAACGGGGGAAATACTACCCATATACAAACGCCTTTGCGATATTGAAGATGAATTAAGAGACAAAAGGTTTTTAAGGTGTCACCAAAGCTATCTCGTCAATATGAACCACATAATTCACGCAAACAAAAGCTTCATATTGGCTAACGGCGAAAGCGTACTCATAAGGCAGAAAAACAGCAAGGAAATTAAACAACAATTTTTAGAATACAGCGGCAAATAAAATCAGGCAGCAAACTTGCTCTTGCTGCCTGATAGACTTTTTACAAATGCGCCCGAGCGCATAGTGACATATTTCAGGTAATATTTAGTTAAATTAATCTTTCAACTTTGACTATCATTTTAGCGACATTGCATCTAAAATACAGAGTCGAAAAGCAGCATGCTTGCCGTTTTTTCTCGCTTGGAGTAGCTTTATACGCCTATCGCTCAAAAAAAAAACGGCATCGGAAATCATTTCTCAGCAGTCTTTCTGCTCGAGTTTTATTTATAAACTTCTTCAAACTCAAAAGGTATTTGCTCGCCGTTTTTTTGTATATGGTAACAGTTTTCGCCTAAAGAAAACAGGGGCTTATCGCTTTTTAGGCTGTCGGAATAAACATTTACTGCTTTACAGTTTTTAATTTCTTTGCGGTATCGTGTAACTTTTTCTGCGCCCTTGCAGTTCTCGCCTATTACTGCGCCTGTTTTTTCGTTATGCTTAGTGCAAATTAGTTTTTCAACAGCCAGCCTGCCGCAAATTTCTTTAAGCAAAAAATCAGGGCTTGCGCTTATAACAACAGCTTCTCTTTTGCGGTTTTCAGGCTTAAACCAATCAAAAACCGCTTTTTCGTTCTTATCCCAAAAAGCTTTAACATTCTTTTCAAGATTAATAAGCCGAATAAAACTAAAGAGGCCTGTTTTCGCAAATGCCAAGCTCTTTATGCCCAGCAGACAAGGAATTGCACGCAAAGCCTGATAAGGCAAGCAAATTACAATCCACGGATTGTGAACCAGACAAAACAGCCAGAACCGTGAACCGCTGTCGAAAGGAACTACAGTTTTATCAAAATCATAAATATCTATTTCTTTCATATCTATATCCAATTAATAAAGGAGCCGGAAAAAGCCGACCCCTTTAGTGTTATATTTTATTCTTCGTCGGGATTTTCCCAGTTATGCCATACTTCCTGAACATCATCGTTATCTTCAAACATTTCGAGCATTTTGTTCATGTTCTTGATATCGTCTTCGTTTGTGAGGGCTGTATATGTTGAGGGAACATACTGAACCTCTGCAACTACGAAAGTATAGCCTGCAGCTTCAAGCGAGTCACGCACTGCGCCGAGGTCATTGGGCTCTGTACGGATTTCAAAAACAGCTTCATCCTCTGTTATGAAATCTACTGCGCCTGCTTCAAGAGCGGCATCCATAAGAGCCTCTTCATCAACATCCTCGGACTCTACAAGAATAACGCCGTAGCGTGTGAACATAAAGGAAACGCAGCCGCTCTGACCCATATTTCCGCCGTATTTATCAAAATAGTGGCGGACATCGCCTGCCGTCCTGTTACGGTTATCGGTAAGAGTTTCGACAATAACTGCGATACCTGAGGGGCCGTAGCCTTCGTAGGTAATCTGCTCGTAGCTTGCGCCGTCTGTTTCGCCGCTTGCCTTTTTGATAATACGCTCAATATTATCGTTGGGCACATTTGCCGCTTTTGCCTTAGCAATGATATCCTTGAGCTTTGAGTTTGATGAAGGATCCGGGCCGCCGTCACGAACTGCGACAGCAATCTCACGGCCTATTTTAGTAAACACCTTTGCACGGGCGCCGTCTGTTTTCTCCTTTTTGCGTTTAATCGTGCTCCATTTGTTATGTCCTGACATGAATTTTCACCGTTCCTATAATAGTTTATCTCATACACTATATCACAAGTATCAGAATTTTTCAACTGCTCTTTGCAGTATTTTAGAATTTACTTTCTTTTACTTTCTTTTTACTTCGGAAAGTATATAAACACACAATATTTATTGACACTGCATAAAAACAAATGGTATAATTTGGTTGAAATGTAATTTGAGTTTCAGGAGGAATGAAACAATATGCTTAAAGGGAACTACAAAAAGCTGCTTTGCTTTATACTCGTATTAGCTTTGACCGCTTGTGCTTTCGCAATGCAATCAACTGCGGCAGATGAACCGCTTATCCACAGTGTAACAGAATTAACGGCGATTGATGCCAATGATAACGATACGAAAACAATGGAATATCATTATGATTTTGGTACTATTCCAACGATAAGCGCTTATCAAGGCTCTAACGGCACATATGCGCTTTGTGTTCAGCAAAATGACGGCTCACTGAAAATTGTGGAAGTTACCGCAAAGGGCACGGTTTCTTCTCAGCTCACAGTAGCAAAAGAGCTCGATTCATATGTTGCCTTTACCAAAGGAAACGACGGCAGCTATTACATACTTTTCAACAAGAAATTAACTTCGGAACAAAAAAGCGAAACTGCTCTCCGCCTTGTCAATTACTCTCAAGCCGGCGAAAGGCTCCGTGAATTCAACATTCCCGGCAATGTATCAGGCTCTTTTCTCGGCGTTGCAGAGATTTCCGCCGGCAACAACGCCCTTTGTGCAAACGATAACCTCATAACAGGCTATGTAGGCAGATATATGTTCCCGGATGAATCCCAAACGCAGCACCAGGCCTCCTATGCCTTTGCCGTTGACCTTAAAGCAAATAAGCTCATTGAAGTTAATCACTCTGCTAAATCTCCTTATGTCAGCCATTCTTTCCATCAGTTCATCCTCAAAGACGGTGAAGATTTCGTCTATGTTGACCGAGGTGATTGTCTGCCGTTCAGGAGCTTCCGTGTCAGCAAAATGTGCGGCACAAGCTGGACTAAGAATCCTGACACCTACACCGGCATTAGCGGACTCGTTGAGACAGAGTATAAAAGAGGTAACTCTTTCAGAATTAAAGGCGCTGATGGTGACAACCATACATACAGCCAGTTGGGCGGCATAGTAAAAACCGACAGCGGTTATATGCTTGCCGGCACATACCAGAACACAACTACTGACACCGCACCGTCAAGCGCAAATGTATTTGTACAGCTTTTTGAAATCGATAGTTTAAGCGCACAAAAGGAAATCTACTTGACAAACTACACAGATTCCGCACAAAGCTTAAACAAGCTTACAGCCACAGCAAACAATCCGAAAATATTGAGCATAAACGGCAATAAGGTAGCAGTAGCTTATATGCTCAGCAATGCAGCAAAAAATTCAGAAGAAATGCACATTGTTTTTGCTGATGGCAGCGGAAAACTGCTTGAGAACAAAACAGTTGCTCTCGCTTCAGGCGGCTCTAATCTCCCCCGTTACGGCAATGTATACTATAGCAACCAAAATGACAGCATTGTTTGGTTCGGCATTGTAAACGGCAAGCTCATTATGAACAGCGTTTCTCTTACAGATAAAGCTGAATCGACCACAGGCGAAATCACAACAGTTGATGCTGAAACTACAACAGCAAAGCCCGAAACTACAACAGCAAAGCCTGAAACTACAACAGCTGAGCCTGAAGCTACAACAGCCAAGCCTGAAACTACAACGGCTAAACCCGAAGCTACAACTGAAGCGCCCACCGAAGCTCCCACTGAGCCTAAGCCTCCGGAGCCGAATTTCTTCCAGCGGGTTCTCAACTTCTTAATAAAGATTTACAGGTGGGTTATTTCACTATTCAGTTAACAGCTTGACTACTGTTTCACCTACATAATTAAATCCCTTTACAGTCCCGATATTTCGGGGCTGTATTTTTTTGCCGCCAATCAGCAAAGGCACATATTCTCTTGAATGGTCTGTATCGGGTGTAGCGGGGTCACATCCGTGATCGGCAGTAATAATCAGCACATCATCCTCATTCAAAATGCCCGTAAACTTCTCCAGCCACTCATCAAATTCCGATATTGCTTTTGCGTAGCCGTCAATATCGTTGCGATGGCCGTAAAGCATATCAAAATCCACAAGATTTGTAAAGCAAAGGCCGTTGAAATCGGTTATTGCAAGCTCAAGCGTCTTTGCCATTCCGTCACTATTTCCTGCTGTGGGATAGCTTTGAGTTAAGCCTACACCTGCAAAAATATCATAAATCTTGCCCACTGAAATCACATCAAATCCCCTGTCTTTCAGCTCATCGAGCTTTGTTCTGCTCGTGGGGGCAAGAGAAAAATCGTGCCTTTTTGGGGTGCGCACAAAGTTCGGATATTCACCTATGAAAGGCCTTGCTATAACTCTGCCTACAGATAAATCTCCGCTGAGCATTTCTCTTGCAATTTTGCAATATTCATAGAGCTTTTCTACAGGAACTACACTTTCGTGTGCGGCAATCTGGAACACACTGTCAGCCGAAGTATAAACAATCAGCGCCCCCGTTTCAAGGTGCTCCTTGCCGTAATCAGCTATAACGGCAGTACCGGAATAGGGCTTATTGCAAAGGCATTTTCTTCCCACAGCCGCAGAAAAGCGCTCAATAAAATCATCGGGAAAGCCGTTTGGGAATGTAGGCATAGCTTTTTCGCCTATCAAGCCCATAAGCTCCCAATGTCCTGTTGTTGTATCCTTACCTGCTGAAAGTTCTTCTAATCTGCCGTATGCAAAAGTCGGGTTTTCGCAAGGCTCGCCGCAGTTTACGCCGTCAATATTGAAAAGACCCGCTTTCCGCAGATTTTTTGCACAGAAAAGCGGAGAATGAGAAATTGACGCAAGAGTATTGCTGCCCTCGTCACCGAAAGCGGCGCTGTCAGGCATTTCACCTATACCAAAGCTATCCAAAACAATTAAAAAAACTCTTTTTGCCATGATTAACACCTCAATAGAAACAAAGCTCAATAAGGCAACGCATCTTCACTTTGCCTTATTGAGCATATTGTTCACATATTACTTAGTATACACTCTATTTTTTCGGAAACCGAATAGAGTTTGTCGGCTCTTGCAGGGTCTGCACAGCGCATACTGTCCGCATCACGGGAAAGACGGAAGCCAAGCCTTGAAAGATACTCCTTTGCAAGAGGCTCTTTGCAAGACGGAATCTCTCCGTAATATTCATAGTGCTGCGGATATTCAGTCTTTTCGCCGCTGAAAGCAACGCTCATTACGCAATAAATTTTACCCGAATCCTCACAAACGGTCTCTTCAATAATAGTATAGCCGTTTTTCATGAGAAATTCGCGCAAAACCTCAGGATGGCTCATAGGCTGCAAAACAAGATGCTTATCACCGGTTTTGAGCCACGGCGCCTGCTCCATAATTTGAGCTATAAGTATTCCGCCCATGCCTGCAATTGAAATTTCCTCAACCTCTTGTGCAGAAAAAGCCTGTAAGCCGTCCGACAGCCGCAGACTTATCCTGTCTCCAAGTCCGGCTGCTTCAATATTCTGTCGAGCATTTTTCAGAGGGCCTACACGCAAATCAGCCGCAATAATTGAATCGGATATTCCGTTTTCAGCTAAGTAGACAGGCAGATACCCATGGTCAGTGCCTATATCTGCCACCCTTTTGCCATGGCGAATAAACCTCGCCACAGCCATAAGCCTTGGTGAAAGCGATTTCATTTTATTCTGCAAGCGCTGCGTTGAGCTTTGCAACAAGCTCGTCAACATCAGCACCGTGCACAAAGCAAGCCTGCTCTATGCTCTCGCCTCTTGCAGAGGGACAGCCAAGGCAGTGCATACCCATTTCAAAGAAGTAGGGGGCAAGCTCACGGTGAGCGTCAAGCACATCGCCGATTGTCATATTCTTATCAATAGTATTCATTTTAAAAATTCTCCTTTTTTGTAGTTGTTTTATTATATTTTAACAAGCTTTAATATTTTTGTCAACTTGACTAAAGCTATCTATAGTGTTAATATCATTTATAAATATATACGGAGTAATAAAAGCCATGGAAAATTTGCAGTTTAAAAACGGAAAATTTAAAATTTTGCAGGTGAGCGATGCTCAGGATATGCACTATGTGCGCCGCTCAATGATAAAAATGCTAAACACTGCATACGATAAATTAAAGCCCGATTTGGTGCTTTTCACAGGCGACAATGTGTTGAGCAACCACTTGCTTGATGCGAGAATCGGCAACCGCCAAAGCGGAAAAGGCTTCAACGATACATTTTTAAGAATGAAAAAATCGTTGGATTACATTCTCAGTCCCTTAGAGAAGCGAAACATCCCGTTTGCTATGATTTTCGGCAACCATGATGATTTTTGCTGTATGACTAAGGAAGAAATTCTCGGCCTTTACCGAAGCTATCACGGTTTTGTAGGTCTTACCGATACAAACGGCGAAGCCGGCACAGGCACATACAATATGCTCATTTACAGCGGCGATAAGCCCAAATTCAACCTGTGGCTAATGGACACATCCAATCACATAAAGGATACCGGACACTGCCATAGCGAAGTTAAGGCCGAGGCTGTAGAATGGTACATATCTAAAAGCAACGAGCTTAAAGCACAAAACGGCGGCGAGTCTATCCCCTCTTTAATGTTTCAGCATATACCCATGCCCGAAACAGAGGACTGTGTCGAAGAATGTAAAGCTAAAACCAAAAACGCTTTCAAAGCACAGGACGGTAAATATTACCGCCTGAAGCCCGAAAAAGTGCTCAGCGGCAGACTCTACGAGCCTACACCGGGCTATACAGAAAACAACGGACAGTTTGAAGCAATAAAAAACCAAAAAGATGTGCTGGCAGTTGTATACGGACATCATCACAAGAATATTTTTGATATTGAGCATGAGGGCGTGCGTATTATTCAAACCCCTTGCGCCTCTTTCCGTTGCTATGGCAATGCGCATAGAGGAGTAAGACTGTTTGAGATAGACGAGAAAAATCCGCAGACTTTCTCAACAACCCACTATAGCTATTTTGACCTTTGCGGCAAAAACCCGGCCGCTCTGCTGAGCTACTTTATAGATGCCGACGATTTGGAAAAGCCTCGCAGAGCAACCGTTGCCGCTTTATCTATTGCCGCAGCGGGCGCAGCAACAGCCGCAATTTTTAAGTATATTTCAAATAAATATTAACAAATTGTAAACAATGTAACATTTGGAAAAAAAATCTAAAAATTCCTTGAAATTTAGAAAAAAAGCGTTAGAATATAAATTAGCACTTGAAGCACGAGAGTGCTAAAACACATTTAGATATCAATTTAGGAGGAGAAACAAATGACTATTAAACCACTTGCAGACAGAGTAGTCGTTAAGGCTGCAGCTGTTGAAGAAACAACAAAGAGCGGCATTATCCTTGCCGCTTCCGCACAGGAAAAGCCCCAGTTTGCTGAGGTTGTCGCAGTCGGTCCCGGCGGCGAAGTTAACGGCAAAAAGGTTGAAATGTATGTCGAAGTAGGTCAGAAGGTCGTTGTCGGCAAATATGCTGGCGTTGAGGTTAAGCTCAACAAGGAAGAATACACTATTGTTCGTCAGGACGATATTCTTGCAGTTATTGAATAATTTTAGGAGGAAATGAAAAATGGCAAAACAAATTATTTACGGTGAAGACGCTCGCAAGGCTCTCCAATCCGGTATTGACAAGCTTGCAAACACAGTTAAAATCACTCTCGGCCCCAAGGGCAGAAATGTAGTTCTCGACAAGAAATACGGCGCTCCCCTCATCACAAACGACGGTGTTTCCATCGCAAAGGAAGTTGAGCTTGAAGATCCCTTTGAGAACATGGGCGCACAGCTTATCAAAGAAGTTGCAACAAAGACAAACGACATCGCAGGCGACGGCACAACAACAGCTACCCTGCTCGCTCAGTCACTTGTAAGTGAAGGACTCAAGAATGTTGCCGCAGGCGCAAACCCCATGGTTGTAAAGAAAGGCATCAAGCTTGCAGTTGAGGCCGCAACGGGCGCAGTTAAAGCAAACTCCAAGCCTGTTTCCAGCTCTGCCGATATTGAAATGATTGCTACAATCTCTTCTGCTGATGCAGAAATAGGCAAGATTATTGCAGACGCTATGGATAAGGTTACAGCAGACGGCGTTATCACTGTTGAAGAGAGCAAAACAGCTGTTACAGATTCCGATATCGTTGAGGGTATGCAGTTTGACAGAGGCTACATCTCTCCCTACATGGTAACTGACACAGACAAAATGGAAGCTGTTATCGATGACGCTTACATCCTTATTACAGATAAAAAAATCTCCAACATTCAGGAAATTCTTCCCCTTCTTGAGCAGATTCTCAACGCAGGCAAGAAGCTTGTTATCATTGCAGAAGACCTTGAGGGCGAAGCTCTCTCCACAATCCTTGTAAACAAGCTCAGAGGCACATTCACCTGTGTTGCAGTTAAGGCTCCCGGCTTTGGCGACAGACGCAAGGAAATGCTCCGTGATATCGCAACTCTCACAGGCGGCGAGGTTATCACAGAAGAGCTCGGTCTTGAGCTTAAGGACACTCAGATTAATCAGCTCGGCCGTGCACGCCAGGTTAAAATCAGCAAGGAAAACACAATCATCGTTGACGGTGCCGGCGACAAGGCTGAAATTGCCGCAAGAGTTAACCAGATTCGCACAGCTATCAGCACAACAACATCTGATTTCGACCGTGAGAAGCTCCAGGAGCGCCTTGCAAAGCTTGCAGGCGGCGTAGCAGTTATCCGCGTCGGCGCTGCAACTGAAACAGAAATGAAAGAAAAGAAGCTTCGCATTGAAGACGCACTTGCCGCAACAAAGGCAGCTGTTGAAGAAGGCTGTGTAGCAGGCGGCGGCGTTGCTCTCATCAACGCTATCCCCGCAGTTGAAGCTATCCTTGACACAACTGACGATGTGGACATTAAGACAGGCGTTAAAATCGTTCTCAAGGCTCTTGAAGCTCCCGTTCGCCAGATTGCAGCAAACGCAGGCCTTGAAGGCAGCGTTATTGTCAACGAAATCCGCACAAAGAGTCAGGTCGGTTACGGCTATGATTTTGCAACAGACAGCTATGTTGACATGGCTGCAGCAGGCATCCTTGACCCCACAAAGGTAACCCGTTCAGCTCTTGAAAACGCAGCAAGCGTTGCATCAATGGTTCTCACAACCGAGTCCCTTGTAACAGATAAGCCCGACCCTCAGGCTGACGCAGCACAGGCAGCCGCTATGGCAGCTGCACAAGGTGGCGGAATGTATTAATAAAGCCTTATATCAATAAGTGAATTAAACGGTGCAGCTCACGGTGAGCGGCACCGTTTTTTCTTGCTTTCAAGCAAAAGCATCATATATTGCTAAAAATTTTCTTTTGTCTGTTATTGCCAATGTTATTATGAATTCCGGCGAAGCTTTGGTAAAGGCTATCTCGGACAAATCCCATATAGAATTTGGCTATGTAAAGGTTGGATTTGATGTTTTTTGCGTTGCCTGGGGCAGTTATTCTATCGTTGGTATTTTTTGACATGCAAATAATCGGAACAAGAGAGGGAACGGTTATTTCCGCCCTTTTTACGGGAATTGCAGTAAAATTTATAACAAAATATATTCGCAATTATGTTGATAAAATCATCAAGTACAAATTATAAAATTCATACAGTCAATTATCTCTCGGTTTAATACTTTCGGACAAAATTTTAACCGCTCAGCAAGAACTCATGCTGAGCGGTTATTTTTACGCTTTAGTTAAGCTTAATCGTAACAATTTCAAAGGGTTTAACGGGAAGTGTTACTGTGTTATCCGTAACCTCAAGCTTTTCAATTTCGTTTTCCATAAGGTCGCAAAGAACTGCTGATTTAACATCAAAGCCGAAGCTGAGCTTCAAAGCGTTCGTGCGCTTGTTCCAGCTTTCGTACATACGAACGATCGTGGAATCGCTGTCCTCAGCCTTCTTAACTGTATCGACAACAACATTCTCGTCGCTCACGCTTACCAAGCTATAGCTTTCAGGCAATGTGCCCTCCTGCTTGCCGAGCTTAATAGCAGTCATGGGGTTATTGAGGTCATAAGCAAGCTTAATTGTACCTGCCTGCTTGAATGAGCCTGCATGGGGACGAAGCGAATAGGTAAACTCATGATGACCCTTATCCGCCTTGGGGCTTGGATTGGTTGCACACTTGAGCAGAGTCAGCCTAATTACACCGTCGTGAATATCGTGACCGTATTTGCAATCGTTGAGGATACTTACGCCGTAATCACACTCCGAAATATCGGCATATTTATGAGCGCAAACCTCAAACTTAGCAGCTTCCCAGCTTGTGTTTGTGTGGGTAGGACGCTCTACGCAGCCGAACTGAATTTCATAAGTTGCCTTATCTGCGTTGATATCAACAGGGAATGCGGCTTTGACAAGGATATGCTCCTGATACCATTCAGCCGTTGTTTCAAAATCAATCTTATCAATATCATTATACATCCAAATCTTCTGCTCGATTGTTGATTTATCGAATTTACGGGTGATTTTTATACCCTTTCTTACACCCTCATCAAGCATTTCAACTGCGCTAACATCGCTGATTTCCCATCGCTTTTCCTTGTAGTATACGGAAATTTCCCATGCATCATAAGCTCTGGGAAAATCCTCATAGGCTTCGATAACATTGGCACGCTCCCCTGCTTTGAGAACCTCTCTGCCGCAACGCTTATCGTAAATTCGGCTGATAGTATAATCATCGGCAAATTCAAGGACAAAATATTCGTTTTCCATAGCTTTTTCTGCAACTGCTACGCTGCCCTTGCTCTCGTTGCCGCCGATAACTTTCCAACCCTTTGCAGGAACATTTTCGGCATAAATCTTTTCACCGTCAACCTCAACAACACCGCTGTTTTCAAAGGAAAGTGGGTTGAATACGGCTATGCCGCCCTCTGTTTTGATGTTTGCAGCAAGCTGAGCCTTAGCAATGCCGAGCATTTCACGGCCCACTTTGCCGATATCCTCATACTGCCTTGTGCTCTCCTCATAAACCTGATAAATAGAAGAACCGGGGATAATATCGTGGAACTGATTGAGCAAAATGCACTCCCAGCCCTCGTTGATTTTCTCCTGAGGATATGCGGCTTTATTGAGCAGACGGTTTATTTCGCTGAACAGCTCAATATTCTGATAGAGGAACTCGCTCTTTCTGTTATTGCGCTTGTTGCAGGCGTTAGAAGTATATGTACCTCTGTGATATTCAAGATAGAGCTCGCCTACCCAATGTGGCATTTTGGGATTATTTTCCGTTCTCTGCTTAACTCTTTCAAGGAAAGAGCCTGCAAATTCCATAGTTGTATTGGGAAGCGACGGAATACCGTGCTTCATGCGATTATAGTTTTCAAGGTGATTTTGAGTAGGTCCGCCGCCGCCATCGCCGTAACCGAAGGTCATAATAACCTCATTGTTCAGGTGCTTTTGCTGATATCTGTTCCATGCGCCCTTAACCTGTTTGGGCTCAAGCATAGCGTTATATGTTGTGCCGTTGCCTAATCTGCCGTTTTTGTCGGTATCCTGAGCAGTCATGAAATATGTGAAAATTTCTGTTGAGTCAATACCTCTCCACATAAAGGTATCGTAAGGCAGCATATTGTATTCGTTCCAGCTGATTTTTGATGTTACAAATTTATCAACACCACTCTTGCGCAAAATCTGAGGCAGTGCGGCACTGTAACCGAAAACATCGGGCAGCCAAAGAACTTTGCTGTCTACACCGAACTCTTTGTTGAAGAAACGCTTGCCGAAAAGCACCTGACGGACAAGGCTTTCGCCGCTTGTGAGGTTGCAGTCAGCCTCAACCCACATTGCGCCTTCAACTTCCCATCTGCCGGCCTTGACCATTTCTTTTACTTCTTCATAAACATCGGGAGCTTCTTCCTTAAGATACTTATAAAGCTGAGCCTGAGAGGACATGAACTTATATTCGGGATACTGCTTCATAAGAGCGATAACTGTTGAGAATGAACGAACTGTTTTTTCTCTTGTCTGGTCAAGAGTCCAGAGCCATGCAACATCAATATGAGTATGACCGATGCAAACGCAGTTGACTTCCTGCTCATGGCAGTATTTGCCGTAAAACTCAGTTTTAAGGTAATCAAGAGCCGCCTGTGCGCTCTCTCTGCACTCCGCTGAGCCGGGCACACGCATATCAATCATATTAAGCGCATTATTTATACGGGTAAGTATATCGGTATAATCCTTGTCATTCTCCTTGAGCAGACAAAGGGTATCGTAAGGAACTTTCAAATCATAATAAAGCTCTTTATAAAGCTCATCAACAACATAAAGACTTGCATAAACGCTGTGACGGCATCTGTTCATGCCCGTATAGGCGTAAACATAAATTTCATATTCGTCGCTGCCCTCAAGAAGAGTGAAACGGTGGTTTTCATCATCGCCGTTCATCAGCTTGCCGTTTGCATAAATGATGAACTGAGGGTCATGGTTAACTCTCTCGGTGGGAGTTTCTGTCTGGAAATAGAGCTGAACACGCTTGCCTTTCATGCTGTCCGGAAGAACTATTTTTTTGTAGAACCATGCATGGGAATCAACATCATCTCCCCAACGGTCGTACTTTCCGAAATCCTTCCATTCTTCGGTTACAGCCGGCGGCATACTGCCGTAGGGCTTATAACCGCAGGGCAAATATTTAAAATCAGTCAGTTCCTGCTCTTCGGCAAAAACAAGCTTTTGCACCTGAGGCAGGAAAACACGCAGTTTTTCAAGTAAAAATTGCAAGGGAAACATCCTCCTAAATTAATTTTTACTAATCTTAACATATAAAGCCAAAAAATTAAAGGTCATTTGACAATTTTTACAGAAATTTTTCATATTCTGTTATTACAGTATTACAGAAAGAAGTGATTTCATTGCAGCACTGTATAGCAACCTTGCGAACAAAAGAGGTAATTAACAAAAAGGACGGCTGCCGTTTAGGTCATGTATGCGATGTTGAAATTGACGCCTGCAACGGTTGTGTTGTAAATCTCATTGTCTGCCGAGGCTTCAGATTCTTTATGCCCTATGGCTGTGAAAACGATATCAAAATCCCATGGTGCGATATTGAGGTTATAGGCGATGATATTATTATAGTGTGCTACACACCTAAGCCCGCACCGCCTCACGGATGCTCAAAGCGTGGATTTTTCCGTTAAGGCGGCTGAAATCACTCTGATCGCATTGTAACAGTCGGCTCCTGAGTTGGGTTCAATCGCAGGTTCCTTATAATCAAAGCCGCTCCTGCGCTGTCAGCAGTAAAGCTGAAAAGGAACTGCGATTTTTCCCTTTCCGCAACGCCCATAGTGCTTGTGGGAACAGTTTTAAAAATCCCCAATGAATTGAGAAGCTCAACAGATTCCTGCTCGGTAAAGCCGCAGCTGCTCATAATACAGGCTTTCGCAATAGCCGAAAACTCATTTTTCCCTTTAGCCGTGCTTGTAAGGGTTATTTTATTAAGCTTGCCGTTTTTACCCGAATGCATTGTAATTTTACATTTTCCCACATAACAGCTTTCAATCAATTCGTTTGCGCTTGCGGTTTCGTTTACAACGCAGTCATAACCGCATTTTGCCATAGCGGAAATAAAGGATAAGCTATCCTGCTCGCCTACTGCCACGCATCCGCAAGAAAAGAGCAACAACAAAGCCAAAACCAAAACAGAAAAAATTTTCACAGCAAACTGCTCCTCTCGTTATTATCACCAAAATGATGTGGTCAACGCTAAATATATACATATATATGTAGAAAATTTAAAATATATTATTTTTACCCTTGAAATCCGTCACAAGATAATTTAAAATAGATATATCTTGATTCGGGGGTGTGGCATTATGATTAGTGTTAAGTTTCACATTCATATAATTCCCTGCCGCTTTGCCGAATTCTGTAATAAGCAAAAATAACAAAGGGGCTGTTGCGCTTTGAGTGCGGCAGCCTTTAATCGTTTTAAGAAATGGAGTATAGAAAGATGAAAAAAGTAGCCATTGTTATGGGAAGCGACAGCGACTTGCCCGTAGTGAGCAAAGCCATTAAAAAGCTCAAGGAGTTCGGCGTAGAGGTAGAAGCTCATGTCATGTCCGCCCACAGAACTCCCGATGCGGCGGCTGATTTCTCCAAAAACGCTGTTGCAAACGGCTTCGGCGTAATTATTTCCGCAGCAGGCAAAGCGGCTCATCTCGGCGGTGTTCTTGCCGCTCACACTACCCTCCCCGTAATCGGTATTCCGATTAAGTCCTCAACTCTTGACGGACTTGACGCCTTGCTCGCTACCGTACAGATGCCTGCAGGCATCCCTGTTGCAACAGTTGCCATCGACGGAGCTGAAAATGCTGCTATCCTTGCTGTTCAGATGCTTGCTTTGAGCGAACCTGAGCTTGCAGACAAGCTGAGCGCAATGAAAGAAGACATGGCCAAAAAGGTTCTTGAAAAAGACGCCGCCCTTGCCGCACAAGTCGCAGAGCTTTAATCAAAAGCTAAACACACCTTGAAGCATCCAACCACCGACAGGAGGTTAATTTATATGTCTCTACATGAAGAATGCGGCGTATTCGGTATATTCAACGCCGAGCTTGAACACAACGCCGTACAGGAAACCTATCTTGCACTTTATGCCCTGCAGCACCGAGGTCAGGTAAGCTGCGGCATAGCCGTCAGAAACGGCAAACAGGTAAACTGCATTACAGGCATGGGCACTGTGCCCAATGTTTTTAACAGCGAAAAGTTATCATCTCTCATCGCAGAGGGTAACGGCAACGTTGCAATAGGCCATGTGCGCTATTCTACTCACGGCGAAGAAGATGAGATTAATAACCAGCCTATGGTTATGTCCTATGCCCGCGGCTCTATTTCAGTTGCAAACAACGGTTGCCTGGTCAATACGGCACAGCTTCGCAACAGACTGCAAAACGAAGGAGCAGTTTTCCAGACAAACAGCAACGCAGAGCTCATTGTTCACTGCATTGCAAGGCACAGGTTGCAAACTGAAAACATTGAAACAGCTATTGCTGAAACAATGAAAGAAATCGAAGGCGCATATTCTCTTGTCATCATGTCGCCCAAAAAGCTTGTTGCTGTGCGTGACCCCAAGGGCTTCCGTCCACTTTGCCTCGGCAAGCTCGGCAACTCCTATGTTGTCGCCTCGGAATCCTGCGCAATACAGAGCATCGGCGCCGAATTTATTAGAGATATTGAGCCCGGTGAAATCCTTGTTATAAACAAAGACTCAATTTACAGCAACAAAACCCACTGCGGCCAAAAGAGCTCCCTTTGCATATTTGAGCATGTTTACACCGCAAGGCCCGATTCTATTATCGACGGCGCAAGCGTACACCGAGCAAGACTCAACGCAGGCAAATTTCTGGCTCAAGAATATCCCGTAGAAGCTGATGTTGTTATCGGCTCGCCCGATTCGGGTCTTGATGCCGCTATAGGCTACGCAACCGAGTCTAAAATTCCCTACGGTATCGGTCTTATCAAAAATCGCTATATTGGCAGAACCTTTATTCAGACAACTCAAAGACAGCGCGAAAGATCTGTTCAGATAAAGCTCAATCCTTTGGGTAAAGAAATTGAAGGCAAAAGAGTTGTGCTTGTAGACGACTCTATAGTGCGTGGCACTACCTGCGCAAAGCTTATTAACAGACTGCGTGCCGCAGGCGCAAAAGAGGTTCATATGAGAATAGCCTCTCCGCCTTTCATCAATCCCTGCTATTTCGGCACAGATATCAGCTCAAAGGACAAGCTTATTGCCTGCCGCTTGGATATCGAGGGTATACGCAAATTTATCGGCGCAGACACTTTAGGCTTTTTGAGCCTTGAAAGTATGCACAAGGTTGCTGAAAATTCAAATGTCAGTTTCTGCGATGCCTGCTTCACAGGCGACTACCCGATTGACGTAACAGGACCCAACTATATTGATAAATTCGACCAAAGAATTAAGAAATAAGGAGAACTAGAAATGGAAAACAGTTTTTCAAAAAGCTATAAGGACGCCGGTGTTGATGTAACAAAGGGTTACGAAGCAGTTAGACTGATGAAAAAGCATGTTGAGCGCACAAGAGTTCCCGGTGTTGTCGATGAAATCGGCGGCTTTGGCGGTATGTTCATGCCCAATCTTACAGGTGTTAAAGAGCCTGTTCTTGTTTCAGGCACGGACGGAGTCGGCACAAAGCTTAAAATTGCTTTCATGATGGATATTCACAATACAGTAGGTATTGACTGCGTTGCAATGTGCGCAAACGATGTTGCCTGCTCAGGCGCAACTCCCCTTTTCTTCCTTGATTACATATCAGTGGCGAAGAATATACCCGAAAAGGTTGCGGACATTGTAAGCGGTATCGCAGACGGCTGCGTTCAGGCAGGCTGTGCTCTCGTCGGCGGCGAAACAGCAGAAATGCCCGGCATTTACACAAACGATGAATATGACCTCGCCGGCTTCTGCGTAGGTCTTGCAGATAAATCAAACATCATTGACGGTTCAAAGCTTGCCGCAGGCGATATTCTTATAGGTGTTGAATCATCAGGTGTTCACTCTAACGGCTTCTCCCTTGTAAGAAAGGCTTTCAATGTATCTCCCGAAAGGCTTAATGTTTATGTTGATGACCTTGGCAAAACACTTGGTGAAGAGCTTATCACTCCCACAAAAATTTATGTTAAGACAATCAACGCAATCAAAGAGGCTTGCCAAATTCACGGTATTTCTCACATAACAGGCGGCGGCTTCTACGAAAATATTCCGAGAATGTTCTCAGGCGAAGGTCTTCGTGCAAAAGTCGAAAGAGCGGCAGTTCCCGTTAAGCCCATCTTCAACCTCCTTGCTTCCGAAGGCATTCCTGAAAGAGATATGTTTAACACCTTCAACATGGGCGTGGGTCTTTGTGTTGCAGTCAGCGCAGACAAGGCAGACGCAGCAGTAAAGGCCGTTAACGCTATCGGTGAAAAAGCTCACATTATCGGCGAAATCGTTGCAGGTGACAAGGGTATTGACATATGCTAAAGATTGTTGTTCTTGTTTCCGGCGGCGGAACGAACTTGCAGGCTCTGCTTGATGCAAAAGCTGCGGGACAGATTCCAAACGGTGAATTTGTCAAGGTTATTTCAAGCAAAAGCGGAGTTTTTGCCCTCGAAAGAGCGGCTAAAGCAGGCGTTGCAACCGCTGTTATTGAGCGAAAAGGCAAAACAGCCGAAGAATTTGAAGCGGCTTTACTTGCAGAGCTTGAAGCCTCAAAAGCGGATTTAATTGTTCTTGCAGGCTTCATGACTATACTCGGCGAAAATGTTATAGCAAAATATCCCGAAAAGATAATTAATGTTCACCCTGCGCTTATCCCCTCTTTTTGCG
This sequence comes from uncultured Oscillospiraceae bacterium, assembly GCA_949297075.1. Lineage (GTDB taxonomy): Bacteria > Bacillota > Clostridia > Oscillospirales > Acutalibacteraceae > UBA8612. Next base: position 19,426 of record CASFRX010000060.1, read on the forward strand.
GAAAAGGCTTTTACGGACTCAAGGTGCATGAAGCGGCTCTGGAAAAAGGTGTTAAGGTAACGGGTGCAACCGTGCATTTTGTCAACGAAATACCTGACGGCGGCAAAATTATCGCTCAAAAGGCTGTTGAAGTGCAAGATGGTGACACACCCGAAATACTGCAAAAAAGGGTTATGGAACAAGCAGAGTGGAAAATATTGCCGCAGGCAGTAGCTAAGCTCTGCTACGAAAGAAATAAATAAACCGAAAGGACATAAGGCGATGAAGAGAAGAGCACTTTTAAGCGTTTCCGACAAAACAGGAATTGTCGAATTTGCAAAAGAATTAAACGAACTTGGCTTTGAAATTGTTTCCACAGGCGGCACAGCAAAGGCTGTTGCAGACGCAGGTATTCCCTGCACACAGGTTTCCGATATCACAGGTTTCCCTGAGTGCCTCGACGGCAGAGTTAAGACCCTGCACCCCATGGTACACGCAGGCATCCTTGCCATGCGCTCAAACCCCGAGCACATGGAACAGCTTGAAAAATTAGGGGTTACACCCATTGATGTTGTTGCAATCAACCTTTATCCCTTTAAGCAGACCATCCTCAAGCCCGATGTTACTCTTGAAGATGCTATTGAGAATATTGATATCGGCGGCCCCACAATGATTCGAGCTGCCGCAAAAAACTGGCAGGATGTTGCTGTTATTGTTGACCCTGCCGACTATGCAAAAGTTATTGAAGAATACAAGGCAAACGGCGCACCGAGCAAGGAGACAAAATTCAAGCTTGCAGGCAAGGTATTTGAGCACACGGCAAACTATGACGCTATGATCAATAACTATCTTCGCCGCCAAAGAGGAGAAGATCCCTTTGCAGAGTGCTTCACTATGACCTACGAAAAGGTTCAGGATATGCGCTACGGTGAGAATCCCCACCAAAAAGCTGCTTTCTACAAGGAAATCGGTGCGGCAGACAATGTTCTTTCCGCCGCAAAGCAGCTTCACGGCAAAGAGCTTTCTTACAACAATATTAACGACACTAACGGCGCTCTTGATATCATTAAGGAATTTGGCTTTGAAGAGCCGGTTGCAGTTGGTGTTAAGCACGCTAATCCCTGCGGCGTAGGCATGGGCGCAACAATTTGCGAAGCTTACCTCAACGCTTACAACGCTGACCCCGTTTCAATTTTCGGCGGCATTGTCGCACTCAACCGTGAGGTTGATGTTGACACAGCTACTGAGCTTGCAAAAATTTTCCTTGAAATTATCATTGCTCCCTCTTTCACAAAGGAAGCGCTTGACATACTCACAGTTAAGAAGAATATCCGTCTTCTTGAGCTTCCCAACCTCGCAGCTCCAAACGCAAAGGGTCTTGTGGATATGAAGAAGGTTGCAGGCGGTCTTCTTGTTCAGGAGCTTGACACAGAGCTTATGAATGAGGATGACATCGTTTGCGTTACAGAAAGAAAGCCCACCGAAGAAGAAATGAAACAGCTTAAATTCGTTTGGAAAGTTGTTAAGCACACAAAATCCAACGGTATTGCTCTTGCAAAAGATAACGCAACAGTCGGTATCGGTCCCGGACAAACTAACCGAATCACAGCCCTTGAGCTTGCTATTAAATATGCAGGCGACAAAGCTAAAGGCAGCGTAATGGGTAGCGACGCTTTCTTCCCCTTTGATGACTGCGTACACGCAGCACAGGCAGCAGGCATTACAGCTATTATTCAGCCGGGCGGCTCTGTAAGAGACGAAGATTCCATTAAGGCCGCTAACGAAGCAGGCATCGCAATGCTCTTCACAGGCATGCGCCACTTCAAGCACTAAGATAACAAGCTTTACACATATAAGGATATATAAGCTTAAAGGCAAAGGACTCAAAAATCCTTTGCCTTTATTTTTGCTGTTGCAACAAAAAAGGATAAGAATCTCAAAAGAAACTCTTATCCTTAGCTTACTGTGTTAGATTATGCCGCAGGAAATAACAGCGAGAACTTATTTCTGGTACTCTTTGAAATCCTTGTAGATTTCTTCTGTATAGACATTGTTTTCGCTCTTATCGTGAAGCGGATACCATACCTGAGCAAAGAAGGGGTTAACCTTAGCTTCGTCATCATATGCCCAGCGGAACTTCTTCTCTGCTGCTCTCTCCTCGCTTGAGGGAAGCTCTTCGGGGCACCAGTGACCGCCGCGGAGAACAAGGTTTGGAGACATCATGAACTTATGACCATGCGCACACTCCCACTCGATAGGTGTATACATATCAACAAGCTCTATTGCAAGGCACTTACCGCCACGGAACTCTGCAGCTTTCTGAAGGTCTTCAAGAGTAAGAGAGTTGAAGTCCTTAGTCTCATCATAGCCGTGGTCAAGAACTCTTGCCTTTGAAGGATCGTCGTTAGGACGGTAAACCTTAACCTTGCTCCAATCGCTGCCGATTGCATTCCATTTTTCCATAGAACCGACATAAGCGTTGATTCTGGGAGTAACATTGTTCTCTCTCCACCACAGTGTACCGTAAACGGGAGTTTTAGCAATTTTCTTCATGAAGGGCTTAACAGCAAATGCGAAAGGCTTTGCAAGGAAAGCAAGCTTGTAGAAGAATTCAACCTTATCCATCATACCCTTGAAATAATCTTTGATAGGAGTATTAGCACGGAAATGAAGGTAGCTTTCAAGAACATCAGAATCGAGATACCACTGACCGTGGAAGTTACGAGTGATGAACCAATCGGGGTCAAAGAGCTTTTTGGGATCGCCAAGGCCAAGACCGCACTTGCCGAGGAGAAGCTCTTCAAATTCCATATTTGTAATTCTGTACTGAGCACCGGAACCGATGTTGTAGAATCTTCTCCAAAACTCTTCGGGAACATCATCGCCGCAAACATTTACAAGCAAACGACCGGAATCTTCAACAGTTGCCCACTCAAGAACGCCGTTGATAACGACATGATACATGATAGGCTCCATATTCTTGAGAATATCGGGATAGAGGATACCTGACTGACGAAGAGATACCCAATGCTTAAGACCGGATTCTGCAAAGATAGACTCGGCAATAACCTTACTTGTTGCATAATGGTCGTAAACGCTGATTTTGATGGGGTCGCCTGTACGAGCCCAGTGAATCGGATCGTCACGCTCACCCGTTTCAGCAACTGTGCCTATGTAAACAACCTTAACTGCATCAGGATCGGGCTGAGCTTTAACAGCCTTAACGATATTCTTTGCTGCGCCAACATTTGTTTTAATTGTTGCAATAGGAAGATAATCAGCAGATGGAGAAACCATGCCTCCAACATGGAGAACAAAATCTGCACCGTTAACACAATCCAGAACATTCTCATAATTTCTAAGATCGCCCCATACTATTCTGACAGAAGGATCGTTCAGATAAGCGGCAAACTTCTTTCTGTTCTTTTCGCTGTCACGAAGAAGAACAACAATATTGAATTTTTTTGTTGCATAAAGCTGCTGGAAACCTTCCCAGCCCATGTTACCGGAAGCGCCGGTGAGGAATACGGTTTTCTTTGCCATAATACATTGTCCCCCAATATATATTTAGTAGTTTAAGATTACCATAAAATAGTTGAAAATTCAATATAGTTTTAAAAAAACTTAGCATAAATCGACAAAATTAATTAATTTGTTTTTCACAATAAGAAACGATATATCCGTCAACCGTTTCGGTTAAAAATTTGAACTCTTTTTTATTAGATAAAACGCTAGGATAAAGGGATGAAAACTCTATATCTTTTGCATTATCAGAAAAGCCTGTCCCTATTGCTTTGAGATATGCTTCTTTCAATGTCCAGAGGGTAAAAAAGACTGTATTTTCATCCGAACTGTTGTTGATTAAGTTAATCTCATTTTCTGTAAAAACCCGTTTTTCGACCGTTTTTTTGCGCAATGACAAGGGTTCAGCGTCAATCCCTACCCTATTATTTGATACTGCACAGGCAACTAATCTGTCGGTGTGAGTTATACTGACAAAAACATCAGGCAAAAAATCAACATAAGGACAGCCGAGAGAATCTTTCTTTATCTCTATAGAGGCTTTATCAGCAGAATAGAGTTCGGACAAGCTTTCCTTGAGCAATTCATGTGCTGCTTCGCTCTGCTCACGAGCAGATAGTTTTTCTGTATTTCGGATAAATACTTTAGTCATTTTCTTTCCTATACTACACATTCTTAAAGAAAGTGCCGCCCGTAAAAGGCGGCACAGTTTTTAGTTTTGGTTTTGATTAAAACTGAGAAACAGTTTCTTTAAGCAAGCCGGCGTTAGAGAGAAGAGCAACATCGTCTGCGTTAATTACACCGTCATGATTGGGGTCAGCGGCACGCCTCTGTGCTTCAGTGAGAGAATCCGCACTAATAATGCCCTTAGCAACCATGTTTACTATAAATGCATCTTCGCCGTTTGCCTTAGCATCAGAGTTCAAGTCGCCGTAAATAACTACTGTATACTGAGCCTTGCAAACGCCGTCTTTCGTGAGCTTAATAACGGAACCTGTCTTAAGAACGGAATCAGCACACTCAATTGTGCCTGTGCCGAGAACTGCTGCATAACCTGCCTTAAAAGAATCAAGGGTCAGGTCTTCTGCCAAACCGTAAACAAACTCATTGCTATAATCAACAACTGTTGTACTGCCGTCTGCAGGAATAAGCTCTGTGTTTTCTGTAGAAATTTCAAGTTCAAGCCTTGAATTTGTACAATCAGGAACAAGGTTTACAGTATCTTTGTTTTTCTGGTTTGTAACAAATGTCGGATACTTGTTAGTGTTGTTTTCAGGTGTTCTGCAAAGACGCTCGTCAATTGTAATAATACCTGAAAGCAGAGATGCATCAATGGAGGCATTTACTTTGAAGGTAGCTGTCATAACAAGAGTTTTTTCGCTGAGAACAACAGGAACATTACCTACTTTTGTCTCGTTATAAGCCTGTGTCTGAGGACGGATACATCTAAAGTTAGTTGTATTAATTACCTCATCGCCCTCAACGAGCGGACCCCAGTTTGTTGTTGAAAATGTTGCAGAACCTGATATCGTAGATGTTTTAAGGCTTTGAATGTATGCGCTATCCTTATTAGCGGTACACATACGGGCAAGAGTAGCTTGACCCATTGCAAAGACTCTTGTATCAAAGAGAATACCGAAGTATGCCTGACCTGCAGGATAGTTGGTCTTTACACTAACCTCAACCTCGATTGTTTCTCCGGGAGCAACTGTTCTGGCAGGGATTCTTACACCACCAACAGTTTTATAGGCATCAAGGTAGTAAGTTGTTATTGCGTTAAGAGTCCAAACAGCTTTTATGGTTACATTACCGGCAGGCATTGTCTTAAGGTCAAATGCTTCGCCGTCAAGAGTCCAACCTGCGAAAAGATAGAATTCCCTGTAAGGATCTTTTTCCAGGTTAATCTCTGTGCCGTAATTCTGAGTGATGGGAGCAATTTCTTCGCCACCATCCATATCAAAGTAAAGTGTGTATTCATTTACCTGATAGTGAGCGTAAAGAGTATGAGCTGATTCAAGCTCAACAGGAGTTGCGGATGTAACCTGACTGCCGCCCTCTGCCTCAGTAAACCAACCGAGGAAAGTATGACCCTCACGAACTGCATCAGGCATTTCGCCGTAAGCAGAGCCGTAAGTTACTGTGTAAGCGGAAGAAGAAACTGAGCCAAATTCGCCTGCATCAAGAGTTACATCGTAAACAGCCTCTGTCCATTTTGCTGTAAGAGTGACAACATCGCCGTTATCACCAAGATCGGGCATTGTTGTATGCTCAGCCTTTGTACCGTCTGCATAGTACCAGCCAAGGAAGGTGTAACCATACTTATAGGGTGTGGGAAGAGTAATTTCTTCGCCCCATGCGGAAACAAGGTCTTCGCAAGCAGAGCCGGTAGCAGAATCAAACTTGAAAGTATAAACCTCAACATCGCTCCAGTGTGCATAAAGAGTTTCCACATAGTTGATAGTTACAACTGTGTCGGCAAAAATCCGCTCACCGCCGGAGGGATCGGAGAACCAACCGAGGAAAGAATAACCGTCACGGTAAGCAACGGGAAGCTCGCCATACTCAGAATCATAAGTGAGCTCTTTAGACTGAATATCAACATTACCGCCGTTAGCATTAAAGTAAGCATAGTATGTTACGGGCTTATAAGTAAATTCAACAGTCTGTTCGTCTGCAGTAAGCTCAACAGACTTATATTCTTCTGTTGCCTCGTAACCGGGATATACGGGTGCTGTTACACGAACAACATATGTTCTTGTACCGTCGTAGGTTGTTGAACCGAGAAGAGTGCCATCAACAGTTACGCATTTAACAGTATATCTTGAAAGCTTAAGAGTAAGGCTGTTGAGTGCATTTTGAAGATTTTCTGCCATTGAATCAACATATGCCTGCCTTGAAGCGGGAAGGTCATACTCAATAAGAGCAATGGCATTTGTAACAGCTGTAAATGATTCGTAGTTGTCAGGATTCAATTCGTTAGCCTGAGCAACGAGAGCATAAACAGTAGAATAATCAGCGTAAGCACTGACAAGAGTATCAACAGCAATACCTATGTTTTCAACTGCTCGATCAATCTTAGTCTGAGTTGATGTGGAGTTTATGTAGTTGCCGGTTGAAGACTTTATAACATTAAGATAAGTCTGGAAACCGCCGCTGTAGTCTTCAGCCTGACGGTTCATGGCATTCTCCCTGGCAAGAGCTGCGCCGAGAGCAGCTTTGTTTGCCGTTGACTCACCGGGTGCTACAACAAGGATATGCATATAGAATGTATAGCTTCTGCCTGCAAGCTCATAGCTTACTGTAATTGTAGACATATCACCTGTTGCACCTGTTATAGTGACATCTGCAGTATAGAAGCCGTCAGCAGCAACCGCAAACTCACCTACAGTTGCTTTTGTACCGATTGCAGTGATGTTTTCGAGTGCATTGCCGCGAGCATCCTTAAACTTAACCTGTACAGTTTCTGCAAGAATAGCAGAATCGGGCACACGAAGATTAAGGGCTGAATGATATTCAACAGCCTTATAGGTAAGGGCTGCTTCAGCAGCTGCGAGATCCGCAACAGCGGCGTTAATTTCATCCGCTGTTGCGTCTGCTTTTTGGTTAACTGCATTGACCGCAGCAAAAGTGCTTGTGTAGAAGTTATATGAATCTTCCGTGTATCTATCCTTACGATATGTTGGTGAATTCTCAATCATGTAATCGAGAACTGAAGATTCATAAGTCAGTGCACTTGCGGCAAAGCCGACAACTGACTGAAGCGTACCAAAAACCAGTGTAAGAACAAGCAAAACACTGATAAATTTTTTAATTCTCATCGTTTCTATAATTCTCCTTTAAATCAGTTAGGGATTAGAAGTAATTTTGTTATTAGGTTGAAATCAACCAATACCAAAAACATTTGAAAGGAGAAGACCGATAAGCTGTGAAATAGCGGCAATGATTCTGTCGAAAATTGAAAGCTCTTTAGTCTCTTCAACCTGAACTTCGGAATCAGTTGCAGAATCAGTAGCGATATCGGAAGACTCGGTTTCGGGAGCATCATCCCAGTGTGCATAAAGCGTCTTGTAATAGCCTGTTGTTACTCTGGTGTTTTCATCAACCTTCATACCGCCGGAAAGCTTAGTATACCAACCTGCGAATACATAACCGTCACGGGTAGGAACAGGAAGGTCCGCATAAGTCTGGCCGTACTTAACTGTTACAGAGTTTGTATCAATCTTACCGCCGTTTGTGTTAAGACGGATCGTGTACTCATCAGCTGTGTAGTAAAATTCTACAATTAAGCCATCGTTTGTGATCGTTACAAGCTTAGCAGCATCAGTTGAGGAGTAACCCATAATCTGAGGAACATTGATGATAATCTTTTCGCCTGCATTACCGTAGATAATGTCGCTCTTAATAAGCTGAACATTGGAACCGTCTGCAAGAGAAACCTCTGTAGCGCTCTGAGTTACAATCTGGTTGCCGGACTTATCGTAGCAACGGATATAAACAGCGCCCTGGGCGGGCTTAAGCGCATCCATAGCAGCTCTAAGCTTTTTAACGGTTTCATCGATGAGCGATTGCTCAAGCAGACCCTTATTGTAATCAATGCTGTTAAGAATAGCTGTTACACCGCTGAAATCCTTATAATCGTGAGGATCGAGAGAATTTACAACAGAGATGAGCTTGTGGAGCTCCTTGTAATCTGCACTGCTGTATTCAAGCCAATCGACAGCTTCAATAAGGTTTGCATTTGCCTCATCAATCTCAGCCTGTGTTACAAGGGGATTATTGAGAACATGAACTGCCTTATTAAGGTCTCTTGAATAGATATCCCAACCGCCGGAGTAGAACCACTGCTGACGGCAAGCTGCAATAGCATCTGCAACAGTTGCACGAAGCTGTGACTTATCGTATGCGGTAACTCTAAGGTTAAACTTGGGAGTAGAGATTGTATTACCGCCGTTTGTAGCGGAAGCTGTAACGGTTAATTCGATAAGAGAAGTCATAGATGTGCCTGCTGCAGGAACCTTACCTGCAAAGGTGATATTCTTAACAGATGTCTGATTAAGAGCGAAATCATAGGAATTAGTGCTCAAGGTAACATCGGGATTAGATGAAGTGATAGCTGCATTAACTGAAGAGAAAGTACCACCGTTAATATAGTTTGCATCATAGCTTGAAACATCCTTAGTGAGTGTGAACATCAAGCCGGGAATCTGTGAAAGATCCTGATAGACGCTGGTATCAACATAAACCATTGCAGTGGGAACTGCAGGGATATCGGGTGCATTATCAACGCCATCGTGGTCAAAATGATATGTTACATTGCTGATAGAAGAATCGTTGATGCCGTAAATATCAAGCAAGTACGCATTGCGGATATAACCGGGCTTGCAGGTGTTTACATCGATATTAACTTCATATCCGGCAGAAACGAATGTGTATGCATTTGCAACATAGGTTTTGCCTGTTGAGGGCTGTGTGAAGGTGATTTTAGCATTGATGACGGAGTAGAGAGGAGCAGTGCCGGGTTCGATGAGCCAGCAGTAATAGCCGTTCTCTTCGTACATTTCACCGATTACGGCACCGTTATTAACAGTTGCCGAAACATCTGTAACAGCAGCACCGCTTGATTCACGGAACTTAAGGACAGTATTGGAATCCTGAGCAACTACGGAATCAATTGTGATATCTGCGCCGAGCTCGTAGTTGATTTCCCAAAGGGTGAGCTCAGATGTTGCTGCAGCAAGCTCTGTGGCTGCCTTATCAACAATAGCTTGGTCGTCAACATCGTAATCTCGATCAAGATTCTGAGCATTTTTGAGAGCTGCCTTATATCTTGCGATTGAATCTGTTGTATAAAGTCTGTAGTTCTCTTCGGAAACCTTATTGAGAGCCTGTGTTATACGGGCGTCAAGAACACGGTAGTTTGCAAGGCCGACATAATCCTTAAGCTGATTCTGAGCTTTGAATAGCTCCTGTCTTGCCTTTGTGATTTTTGACTGAATAGCTGCGCTATCATCATAAACCTTGTTGGCATTTGCGAGAGCTTCCTGATAAAGTCTCCATGATCTGTCTGTGTAGAGCTTTGAACCGTTTTCCTGCTCATTGGAAGCAGCAACATTCTTGTTTGCGTAGTCAATTTCACGGAAAAGCTGAGTTTTGCAGGTTGAGGACTTTAAAGTAAGGCGATCGTAATAATAGCCAAGTCTGTAATAGAGATTCTTGATATCAAGGTTTGTTACCTCGTAAGGAGCTGTCTGATACTTTTCAATGAGATTCTTACAGTCTTTAAGAGTATCCTTAAAATCATCATACTCATACAGATGCTCGTAATCTTCTTCGCCCATTGTTACATAGCCATCGTCTGTGTACTTAAGGCCATCGTTTGAAGGAGCATACTGATTGACAAGCTTCTGAAGGTCTGAAATAGACTTGTTGGGATAACCTGTGGGAGCATAAACCGTGTAGTTATCATTTACGCTCAATCCTATAAGAGAACCGATCAGAGGAATAAGAGTCGGGAAATTGTATTCACGCTCCGTATATAGAGAGGTAAGCAAATTGTAAACGAATTCGCCGAGAACTGCGCCGCCCTCACCAACAACGAGAGTTTCAAGACGAGTTGCTCTCTCGGGGATGATTGTGTTGCCGTTCATAAGGCCGGAAAGGATACGGCCGAGGAAGTCGATAACAAACTCAACAAGACCCATGTTGAGAACAGCGTCCTTGTAAGAGTTCTTACCTACGAAGCTAAGAATCTTCTCGATATCAAATTCCTGTACACCGGTAAGGATAGTATCAACAATAAGTGATTCGGAAACAGTCTTACCGTTAGACTGCTGAATTGTAAGGAGAGTGGGATCAAGAAGAGCGAAGATTGTGTTATCAAGCTTCTCCCAACCTGTCATGTTAGCATAGTCCTGACGGGTGTTGAAGATGAAGCCGTAGTTTGCGATAAGCCAATCAGCAAGATAGCTGATAAACTCATTAAGGTTAGCATCCGCAGGAATGTTAACATCAATAAGTGAATTGACAAGGTAGATAAGGTAGTCAACGCCGACCTCAATCCAAGCACCGTTTTCAGGGTCAAGGGTGCCGTTTGCAATCTGGCCGTAGTAATCATTTTCCGGCAGAATATCAATAACAAGGCTGATGAGGATATAGGTGAGACATTCCTGAACGGTGTCACAATCGGGAAGAATTCTGACATCGGGTAATGTAAAAGGAGCAATAAGGCAAATAATGTAAGAAATAAACTGGTCAGTGTCGTAGTTTGTCATATCCGGGAATTCCATATCTTCGGGAATATCATCCGGGAAAATCATCTGCAAGAGACCGGGACCAAGGCTGCGGAGCAAGCCCTTGATATTGGTCATAAGAGCATCGTTGATATCAACACCATGGTCTGTGAAAGCAAAGATTTCGTAAATAGCCGCAGTCTCTCTGTAGAGCTCGCCGGCAGCGTTAGTCTTCTCTTCGCCAACAAGGAGCCATGTAAGGCAATTGTGAAGCTCAATTACGGGATATTCCTCAGGGTCGTACTGATAGCCGAGCTTGAGGTAGTCGTTAATAACACCAACGATTGTGGGGAGAAGGCCGGGAGCCTCAGGATTACCGTTGGGCCATTCGGCGCTTGTTTCAATGCCAAGTGTTTCAGGCAGCATATCCATAAGCATGGGAACGAGAATATCAGCCATAGCGGCATCAATAACATTCTGAATAAAGTCATATGTAGAACCTATGGTAATAGAAGTATGACCCTTCATGCTGGGAAGGTAGCCTGTGTAGCTCTGAGTAGAAACATTGTACTCGCCGACAAGGAGGCCGTCAACAACATCCTGAAGAAGACCGTCGATTGTAAACGAATCAAGAGTTACACCTGCGGGCAGAGCTGTGATATCAGCTTCTGATTCAGGCTTAGTAAATTTGTTGTAGATCATAATGTAGATCTGTTCCTTAAGGAAGTTAGGAAGATCATACAGATAGGGATAATCCGCAGGCTTAAGGAAAGTATCAAGAATGCCCCAATTCATAGTTGTGTTAACGAGCTTTTCGAGCAGAGCTGCGTTATCATAGAGGAACTGGAGCAAGGCATAGAATACCTGCGAATCCGTGTAGCTGTCGCCGCGGCGAGGCTTTGAGATAGCATCCTTGTTGAGGTCAGTAACATCGCCAAGAATGTTGAAAGCATCTGCAAAGCCGACAATGGCTTTATCCATAAGCTCATCAATAGAGGCATATGTATTGTTGATAGAAGTAAGATTCAGCTGAATTTTAGCAACAACAATATCGATATTTTCATTGATGTTCATTTCGTAAAGCAGAGCATCAAGCCAGTCAAGCAGCATTGAACAGGACTGCTCATAGCTGAATACCGGTTTGCCGAGACTGTTATAATGGTCCGGCTTGGTGTAATCCACGATAGCTGACGCACCGACGCTTGTTGAGCCGAGCATCAAAACCATAGCAAGGAGAACACAGAGAAGTTTCTTCATTTTTTTCATAAAAATGCACCTCCGAGTTTTTTGTGTGGTTTTTCTTACAAAAATGCCTCATATGATATTGTTTTATAGCATAGCTACACAACTACACTATTATACATGTGTATTATATCATATGCTTTTTATGTTTTCAAGGCAATTAGCAACAAAATTTTAATTTTTTTTTAAAAATATAGTTAAAATTGCTGTAATTTATTATGTTTTATTCTGAAAACAAAGAAGCAGCACCGCAAACAAGAAAATTGCAGGTACTGCTTGATTTTTGAATATGCTACTCTGTTTACGCAAGCATTGAAACAATCTTGCCGATAAATTCTACTATTCTGAGTATAAATTCAATAAGCGGTTTAACATCGTCAAATTCAGGGGGTAAATTAACAGTAGCGGCCAGGGAATTAACCGCAGTGAAAGCGATTATTGATAAGCCTGTTACTGAGCCGATAAGCATTTTCTTCATTTTTTTCATTTTTGTCACACGGCACAGTTATTCAATTTTAACTGTGCATCTCCTTTTCAGTTGTTTATTTATCAAACGCACAAGCATGTACATTAAGATACCGTATATTATGTAATTAATAGAGAGAGAGCTACAGACTTTCTTTTTCGTCAGCTATAGACATCTGCTGCTGCTTAACCTTTTCAATAGCTTCGGCATCGCCCGTAGCAACCTCGGAAGCCATAAGAGCACGGCGGGCAAGCAGCTCTTCATACATCTTATCACGCTTCTTACCGGAAAGGTCGTAGAACAGCAAGGGAATAATGCTAAGCGAAGTTGTAATCATGGGCATAACGGTAAACATGGCAAAAAGCCAGAATTTCGTGCTGTCGCTCTGAGCTGTGCCGCGAGTGTAGCTGTTGATATCGTAACCGATCGCCTTTTTGAACAGGGTTTTGACAAAGTTGCTGACTGTTGAAGAAAGCTTCTGAGCCAAGCCCTTTGCCGCAGAGGTCATAGCCTCTGTGCGGTAACCGTTCTTCCATTCGCAGTAATCCATAGCTTCGTTATACATTTCGTTGGGTATAACCTTTTTAAGGCCGTAGAAGAACATATAGCATGTTTCCTGCAGAGCAAGAGCAATACCCATGGGAATAACTTTTTTGTACAGACCGTTTTTCTTGCCTCCTATACAGCCGAAAAGAAAAACAGGTATATATGTAAGGTCGATACTGTATTTGCCGATAATCGCACAGACTTTTGTTGAAAACCTCTTGCGGAACCAAGGAACAAGGACATATGAAAACGGATGAACGATGGAGCCGGGAATACCGACAATAGTGCCGAGGGTTGCAAAATTGAGAACATCAATAAAATAATCCTGCTTGCTGCCGCTGAACAGGGAGAAATTGCCTAGAGTATCGGACAGGGTGAGCAACAATATAGGTTTATTATTAATAATTGATTTAATTCCCTGCTTAATGCTCGGAGTTTCAATAGACTGCATAACACGCTCTTTAGTAAGCGTTGCAAACCAAAGAGCCGCCAAGCCGCTGACAAGAGAGGTAAATACACCCATGCCCATAAAGATTCTGAGATAAGCCTTTTCCCTGGCGCCTTTACCGATAATTTCGTTGCCGATAAGATCAACCAAAATATCCATAATCTGCTGAGGAAGCTTTTCGCCGAGGAAACCGGAGAAAAATTGCGCCTGAGTTATAAGCCGGGTTCGTTCCAAAGGGTTGGGGGTAATTGTGGCAAGCATACCCGTTTGAGCAAAGCCACGGAACGTTCCGCCTGTTTCACGCAAAATTGCCAGAACAAGATAAAAGAAAAACTTAACCATGGAAGTAGAATCTGCATTTGGGAATATGGCCGGCATAAGCCAATAAATACAGGTACAAACTGTTGCCGGGATACCCAAAACGATAAGATACGGTCTGAATTTACCCCAACGGGTTCGGGTTTTATCAACAATGGCACCGGAAAACGTATCGTTAATAATATCCCAAATGCTGTTTATGAGGTTGGCAACCGCCTGCAGTCCCAAATCCAGTTTAAAAATGGTTGTTATAAAGCGTTCCGAATAGCTATTTATATTGAAGCTTTGCGCCATATCGAAAATAACATATCCGACGGTTTCTTTTGTTCCGACATAGCGCCTGTTTTGCTTAGCGTAAAAACCTTCGTCTTTTTGAACCGGTTCTACTGTTTTTTCCTTTTTAGCCAAAAACATCATCTCCCTTTAATTAATTTTAGATGATTATAACATAAAAACAATGTGTTTTCAAGTAAATATTACAATTCAATAGAAAACGACCGATAATTTGAAGGATTAAACAACTGTACAGCCCCTATGAGCATAAATTTGAAATAAATATTACCAAGGGGCTGTGATTTACATATGTTTTTAGAGATTATTAACGCCGTGCTTTCAAACCTGTTATATTTTACACTGCATTTGCAAAATGCCAACTCTTTCCCTAAGCCGCTTAATGCAAAAGAAGAAACGGAATGCTTTGAAAGAATGAAAGCCGGCGATGAACAGGCACGCACAAAGCTGATTGAACACAACCTGCGCTTGGTTGCTCATGTTTCAAAAAAGTATTACTCACTTACGGCTGACAGCGACGATTTGATTTCCATAGGCACAGTCGGTTTGATTAAAGCCATAAGCTCATTCGACTATGAAAAGGGTGCGCGTCTTGCAACTTACGCCGCAAGATGCATCGAAAACGAAATTCTCATGCATTTGCGTTCGCAAAAGAAAAACACACAGGACATTTCCATGAGCGAGCCAATAGAAGCTGACGGCGACGGCAATCCCCTGACTTTCAGCGATATTATCTTTGTTGACGACACCATAGCCGATGATATTGACATTCAGGAAAAAACTCGGCAACTTTACAGCTTTGTAGAAAATTTAAGCAACAAGGCAGAGCAGGAAATAATTATATTGCGTTACGGTTTATACAACATCAAGCCTCTTACCCAGCGTGAAGTTGCCGCAAAGCTCGGAATTTCACGCTCCTATGTATCACGAATCGAGAAAAGGGTTTTAGAAAAAATGCGTGCATATTTTGGCATTGAATAAAAAGCCAATAAACGCAAAAAACAAATAAGGGTGAAAAAATGAAAGATTATAATATTGAAGCTAAAAAAGCAAAGCTCTCAAACAACGAAATTGAAGATACGGCATTTGACATGGTAAACAAATACGGCACATATAATATTCAGCCGACCAACGACACGGACAACACTTTCCCGGCCATTGCGCAGGGAATCAGCGACAAGCACAAAAAAGGCAAAAAATAAAGGCCGCAAAAGCGGCCTTTTAGACTGTCGATAAATGCGCCCGAACGCATAGTGATGTATTACAATAATAATTCAGTTATAACAATCGTACAACTTTGACTATCATTTATATGATATGTGGTATGGTATAGAAAATAGATAGTCGAAAAAGCACTATGCTTGCCGTTTTTTTCGCTCGGAGTACCTTTGTACGCCTATCGCTCGAACAAAACGGCATCGGGCATCATTTCTCGGCAGCCTCACAGCTTGTCGTTACTGATTCTCTTCTTCAGCCGCTTTGCGGATAAGCGCACCGAAATGGACATCAACTTTGCAGTCGAAGCTGCATTTCATCATGGGGTGAGGCGCAGCATCAATCGCCTCTCCCTTTTCGTTTTGCAGATTTTCAACCTTAATTTTAACAGGCTCACTGCCTGCAAGCATAATTTCAAGCTCATCGCCCTCGAAGAAGCGGTTACGCTGGCTTACAAAAACTCTGCCGTTTTCCGTTTTTTCAACCTGAGCCATTACATTCCAACTGCGTTTATAAACTCCGTCGTAAAAAATCTGTGCATCTTCCTTTGGGTCGCCGAAGAAAAACCCCGTGCAATACTCACGGTGGCTCACCTTTCGTGTTTCGTCAATCATCCACTGCTCAGGCTTGTAGCTATCCGTTGGATTTTTAAGATAACCGTCAAGGGCGGCACGGTAGGCATTTGTTATTACGGCGGTATAATAAGAGGATTTTGCTCTGCCCTCAATTTTCAGCGACGTTATACCTGCTTTGACCATTTCGGGTATATGCTCAATCATACACATATCACGGGCATTCATTATGTAAGTACCGCTGTGGTCCTCACCAATGGGCAAATAGAAGCCGGGACGCTTTTCCTCCATGAGAGCATATTTCCAACGGCAAGGCTGAGCGCACTCTCCCCTATTTGAATCCCGGCCGATAAAATAATTGGAGAGCAGACATCTGCCGGAAAAAGAAACGCACATTGCGCCGTGAACAAAACATTCAATTTCCAAATCGGAGGGTGTTTTAGCTCTTATCTCTGCGATTTCTTCAATAGAAAGCTCACGAGCCAAAACAACTCGCTTCGCACCCAAATCATACATAGCGTTGGCGGCTGCAAAGCTGACAATACCCGTTTGGGTAGAAATATGAATTTCCATTTGCGGCGCACGCTTTTTCACCAGCGAAAGAACGCCCATATCGGAAATAATCATTGCGTCAATTTCAGCCTCCACAGCAGCGTCAATAATACCGGGCAGCTGTTCCAAATCGCTGTTATGCGCCAGAACATTACAGGTAAGGTATGCTTTTTTGCCCATGCTGTGGCAGAGAGAAACAGCCTCTTTAAGCTGCTCGTTATCAAA
The DNA here is from genome assembly GCA_949297075.1 of uncultured Oscillospiraceae bacterium. Classification (GTDB taxonomy): domain Bacteria; phylum Bacillota; class Clostridia; order Oscillospirales; family Acutalibacteraceae; genus UBA8612. The sequence continues at coordinate 36,031 of CASFRX010000060.1, forward strand.
ATTCTGCGGAGCGGCACGCATACCAAGGCTCGTTGAGCCGAGGTAAACAGCATCTGCGCCGTACATCAAAGCGGCCTCAAGGCGTTCTCTATCGCCTGCCGGGGAAAGAAGTTCTATTTGCATTAAATTCGTTTCTCCTTATTTATTAAGCATTATCCCTCAAAACCTGCGCCCAGTTTGCCTGGAATTCGTTATAGGTCGAAGCAAGGTAAATCTTTCCCTTATTATTATGGCAGAAATAGAAATAGTTTGTATCTGAGGGATTAAGCGCCGCTTCAATCGCAGCAACACCGGGACTGCAAATCGGTCCTGCCGGCAAGCCCGAACGCAAGCTGTTAGTATCATAAGCATTTGTATAGACGGAGGCCTGTGCATCTCCCATAAGGCTCGTGAGATAGTTTTCGACATATTTCTTTGTGGAATCACAGCCCAATGTAGGATAAGAGCTCTTATTATTAAGGCGGTTATGAATAACGGAAGATATATCCTCCATCTGGCTCTCGTCGGCGGCTTCCTTTTGGATTATGGAAGCAATTATAATAACCTCATCCATTGTGAGCCCAAGCTCTTGAGCACGCTTTTCATATACCTCGCTCCATTTTGATTCAAAGTTGGCAAGGAATTTTCTGATAACGCTGTTGGGATTTTCGCCCATACCGTTTTGATTATCGCTTACAAAGAAATCATAGGTATCAGGGAAGAGATAGCCCTCAAGAGCAAAACATCTTCCGTTATCGGTAGGCACATTTGACACGAAGTCGTAATCAAACTCAACCTCACGCAGGGCAGTATAAAGATAATCCGCAGGGCAGACATTATTTTCCTCAAGCTTCTTGAAAATCTGCGGTATTGTCCAGCCTTCCGGGAAAGAAAGACGAACGGTTTCGTTAGAGCTTTGTGTTTGAGTCATTTCGCTGAGCATACCCTCAACGCCCATATCGGCTGTTAAGAAATACACGCCGTTGATGTAGCTCTTTTGGTCAAAATTGCGGAATTTTGTCATCAGCTTGCAGAACCATTCGTGCTTAATCAGCTTTGCATCGCCGAGAGTATCTATAATCGACTTATAATCCTGATCCTTTTCTATTGTAACTTCAACCAATTCATCGTTTCTGTTAAGCGCCAAAACATCGTTAATACACGAGAGAGTATAAATAGAGCATATCAAGGAAACAACCACAATAACGCCAACCATTATAACTCTGCTGAGTATAACTACTTGGTCTGATTCTTTTTTACGCTGCCGAGCTATCTGCTGTTTTTCTCTGCGCTGATTTTCCTGTCTTGCCTCTTCCTGAGCCCGTCTGTGGGCAAGCTGAGCCTTGCTGGGCTGACGAGCAGCAAAATAAACCGCCTTATCAGACTTGCGCTTTTCCTGCTGAACAGGCTCTTCATAGGCAGGTGCATTGTAGGCTTCTTCGTCTATTTGCAGTTTGAAATTTTTAACGGTTTCCCGTCTGCTGACAGGAACATCAGCCATATTTTCAACAGGCTTTGGTGTTGATTTAGGCACAGGCGCATCTACAGCGGAGCTTGGCTTAGGCGGCTGAACAGGAGCAGTTTTCTTTATAGGCTGCTGAACAGGAGCTGTTTTCTTTATAGGCTGCTGAACAGGAGCTGTTTTCTTTATAGGCTGCTGCGGCTTTGCTTCACTTGCATGCCGTGCAGGCTGCGGAGCAGGCTTTGAACTGCTGACAGGCTGTTTAGTCTGTTTAGGCGGCTCAACGGGTGCGGCAGGCTTAGCAGGAATGCTTGGCTTCAAAGGCTTAACTGCCTCCACCTTGGTTTCGGCTTCATGGCTATTAAGCCAAGTATCAAAATCATCATCAAATTCAATTTCAACTTTAAAATTCTTCTTTTTGTTTTCGTCCATAATTATGTACTCCTGACCTTTGCACTTTAACCATTGCAAAAATAGTTTTCTTTTTCAGTTACTATTATATCCACTTTTCTG
>CASFRX010000061.1 GCA_949297075.1 uncultured Oscillospiraceae bacterium
CAAGTCTTGCCTCAAAGAAATCACTCATTTTTTCAAGCATACATAACCTCTGTTAAATTCCAATTTATCGAAAATAATAACTATTTCTGCAAAGGCGATTAACAAAGGCGATTAAATTTGGATGAAGAAGGTGTTTTCTCAGTTCGAAGCTGTATGCGATACAGCGAGAAATGAAAAACGCCTTATTCGCCAATTTCTTATACTTGCAAAGGCGATTAAATTTGGATGAAGAAGGCGTTTTCTCAGTTCGAAGCTGTATGCGATACGGCGAGAAATGAAAAACGCCTTATTCGCCAAATTTAATTGTCTTTTAGGGCAAGGTCGAGCCATATTGACCCTATATCCATTGCCTGATAAAGACCTTTTTTCTCGCTTTTCTTGATGATCCTCTCCTTGGGTCTTGCATCGGGGTCGGTGCTCAGGAGCTGAACGGTAACTCTGTCTGCAACATCAAGGTCGTTGACCTTTTTGCTGGAAACAATTTGAAGAAGAACAACATAAGGATCGTTCATGTTGCCGTAGTAAATTGTGTTGCCGCAGCGCACAAGAGGTTTTCCCTTGTAGCTGAGGAACTTAGCTTTTTTCTTTTCTGCCATAAGTTAATACCTCTTGTAATTATTTGTTGTCAATATAATTCTTGACAAGGGACTGAAGCAGCTCATCACGGTCAACTCTGCGAAGCAAGCTGCGAGCATTGTTATGTGTGGTAATATAAGTCGGGTCTTCGGAAAGAATGTAGCCGACAATCTGACTAATGGGGTTATATCCCTTTTCCTTCAGTGCATCATATACAACCTGAATGATACGGCGCATTTCTGCCTCGTGCTCATCCTTAATACTAAATTTTATGGTCTTATCTGTCATTTATGACACCTCCGAAGATAGAATAGATTTATTATATACCATTTACCTATAAAATACAAGTCCGTATTTAATTTATAGGATTTATTTAGGCTCTGAGAGCTGCGCCAAGCTTTTCAAGGGCTTTAACAGCCTTTTTCATTGCGCTGTCAGCTTCCTCGTCGGTGAGGGTGCGGTCAGCCGCACGGAGCTTGAGGTTGAAAGCAACGCTCTTCATGCCATCGGGGATCTGGCTGCCCTCGTAAACATCAAAAAGCTCAATAGCTTCAAGATTTTTGCCTGCCGCCTGTGCAATGGCACGCTCAAGAACGAGAACAGGCTCGCTCTTTTTGCATACGCATGCAATATCACGGGTGAGAGCAGGGAATTTGGGAAGCTGAGTGTAAGTACGCTTGAGGTTGCTCAGCCGGAAGCAAGCGTCAAAGCTGATTTCGGCCACATATGCCTTAACACCGATTGAGTAGTTCTCAAGAACTGCGGGATGAACTTCGCCCACAATGCCGATAACCTTGCCGTCTTTAGATATAACAGCAGTGCGGCCGGGATGGTAAGAGGGATTATCCTTAACAGCCTCAACATCGTAGTTATCAATGCCGAGCTTGTTGAGAAGCTCCTCAACAACCCCCTTGATTGTGAAGAAGCTGCAATCTGCGCCGTACATACCCATGCAGAGCATCTGCGGCTCGTCGGGAAGCTCTTCTGTGCCTTTGTAAATATATTCCTTGCCAAGCTCATAGAGATAAGCTTTAGGGTTGCGGTTATTGTAGTTTCTGGAAAGAGTTTCAAGCATTGAGGGCAGCATGGTTGTGCGCATAACGCTTGTATCTTCGCCGAGAGGGTTGGAGATAACTACGCTGTTTCTTTTTTCGCTGTCTTCGGGCAGACGGATTTTATTGTAGCTCTTGGGGCTGATGAAAGAGAAAGTGCAAAGCTCGGAAAGTCCGCAGGAAAGCATAGTGTTGTTAATGAGTCTTTCAAACTTCTGTTCGGGTGTGAGCTGAGCCGTTGCAACGCCGGAAAGCTGTCTGTCCGGAATCTTATCATAGCCGTAGAATCGGGCAATCTCTTCGGCAATATCAGCCTTGTGGAGCAGATCGCCACGGAAAGACGGAACAGTAATGACGCCGTTCTCAACCTTGCAGCCAAGACGCTCAAGAATAGTTTTCTGCTCCTCTTCGCTTACATTGATACCGATAAATTCATTGACCCAATCGGGCTCGAAAGCAATAGTGTAATCGCTCTTATCGGAACAGTCGCAATCGACAACGCCGTTTACAACCTCACCTGCACCAAGCTGCTGAACAAGCTGTAAAGCTCTGTCGAGAATCTTGCGGCAGCCTCTGGGGTCAAGCTGTTTATCATAACGAGAGGAAGCCTCGGTACGCATACCGAGCTTTTTGGCTGTGAGACGAATACAGGGGCCGTTGAAGCAAGCGGATTCAAAAACGATAGTGTTTGTATCGTCCATAATTCCGCTGTATTCGCCGCCCATAATGCCTGCAACTGCTACAGGCTTGTCGGAATCGGCAATGACGAGCATTTCTTCGCTGAGCTCACGCTCAATGCCGTCAAGAGTTGTAATCTTTTCGCCCGGCTTTGCACAGCGGACTTTAACCTCGTTGCCTTCGAGGTAGCGAAGGTCAAAAGCGTGCATGGGCTGACCGTATTCGAGCATTACAAAATTTGTAATATCAACAATATTGTTAATGGGTCGCACGCCGCAGGCACGCAGTCTCTCACGCATCCAACGGGGTGACGGCTCAATCTTAACATTTTTAACAACGCCGCCAACATAGCGGTAGCACTTATCGGGAGCTTCGATGCTGACCTTAAGCAGCTCGTTGACATCTCCCTCACCGGGTTCGACGGTAGGAACAGGCTCGCTGAAATCCATGCCGTAGGTAACTGCTGTTTCACGGGCAAGACCGAGAATGCTCAAACAGTCGGGACGGTTGGAAGTAATTTCAAACTCGGTTATAACATCGTTAAAGCCTGTTGCTTCACGGATATCCTTGCCGAGGGTGAGATCGCAATCATCGCCGAGAACAAAAATACCGTCCTCAATAGCATAGGGGAAATCGTGAGCCGTGAGGCCAAGCTCGCCGAGGGAGCAGAGCATACCTGCGCTTTCAACACCGCGAAGCTTACCCTTTTTAATCTTTTTGCCTCCTGCAACAACGGAATTATCAAGAGCAACGGGCACATAGTCGCCCTCCTTGAGGTTCTGTGCGCCTGTGACAATCTGGAGATTTTCCTCTTTGCCTACATTGATTTTGCAAACCCAAAGGTGGTCGGAATCGGGGTGTCTTTCAAGGCTTTCAACACGGCCTACAACAATGTTGGAAAGCTCCTCGCCCTCTGTTTCATAGCCCTCAACCTTAGAGCCGGAAATAGTAAGGTCATCTGCAAACTGCTTATCTGTAACATCTATATTCACATAATCATGAAGCCATCTTTTTGATAAATTCATTTTTAATAATCCCCTTTACCTTAGAATTGACCCAAGAAACGCATATCGTTTTCAAAGAGCAGACGCATATCGTCAATATTAAAGCGGAAGAGAGTTAAACGCTCAAGACCTACGCCGAAAGCAAAGCCGCTGTAAACTTCGGGGTCGATGCCGCCGTTTTTGAGAACCTGAGGATGAACCATACCTGCGCCGAGGATTTCAACAAAGCCCTCTCCCTTGCAGAAAGGACAGCCCTTGCCGCCGCAGCGGAAACAGGTAACATCAATTTCACAGCTGGGCTCGGTGAAGGGGAAATGGTGGGGACGAAGACGGATTTTTGTATCCTCGCCGTAAAGGCGCTTTGCAAAATCGAAAAGGCAGCCCTTGAGGTCAGCCATAGTAATGCCCTTATCGACAACAAGGCCCTCAATCTGGTGGAAGAAGGGAGAGTGGGTTGAGTCAACGGCATCGGAGCGGTAAACGCTGCCGGGAGCTATAATTCTGATAGGAGGCTTAGTGTTCTCCATAACACGAATCTGAACAGGAGAAGTCTGTGTGCGAAGAAGCATTTTCTCCGTTACATAGAAGGTGTCCTGAGTGTCGCGTGCAGGGTGTTCGGGAGGAATATTGAGAGCTTCAAAGTTGTAGTAATCCCACTCAACTTCGGGACCTGTTGCAACCTCAAAGCCCATGCCGAGGAATATTTCCTTAACCTCGTCCAAAACGATGGAAAGAGGATGTCTGTGGCCGAGATTAATTTTCTCGCCGGGCATAGTAACATCAATCGTCTCTCTTGCAAGCTTGGCTTCCTGCTCAGCCGCCTTAATAACGGCAACCTTTGCCTCTAACCGGGCTTCAATAGCCTGTCTGACTTCGTTAGCAAGCTGACCCACAACAGGTCTTTCCTCTGCGGAAAGCTTGCCCATTTGCTTGAGAATTGCGGTTAGCTCGCCTTTTTTGCCGAGAAACTTGACTCGCAAAGCCTCTAAATCAGCATTGGACTGAGCAGCCTCAACAGCAGCAGAAGCTTCAGCCGCAATAGCTTTAAGTTGTTCTTTCAAATATATCATTCCTTTCGGTTAATTATGAAATAAAAAAGCCTTTCGCCCGTGCACAATGCAGGGACGAAAGACCGATAAACAAAATTTACGGTTTTCCGCGGTACCACCCGGATTTCCGCCATAAAAACAGCGGACGCTCTATGCCCTTTAACGGTGGCAAGCCGTCACAGCCTTATGAGCCGCACTGCTCCAAAGTGAACTTCAGCCTGTCCGTAAATAACTGCGCTTCCAGCCTCGGCGCAGCTCTCTGAATATCCGTATCGGCGGCTTACTGTCTTTTTCTCAGCATTTTCTATGTTCAATTAGAGACAATTATATCACACAAAAAATTTTATTGCAAGCATTTTTTATTTTCAGCGGCTTTACGGCCTGTAGGTTTACAATTGATGTGAGACAAAAAGGAATAGAAAAAGTGATTGAGTTCTGATAGAATAAGTTCACCACAAACAAAAATCCAACAGAAAGGACTCAATCACTATGAAAAGTATAACACAGAACATAAGATATTGTC
>CASFRX010000062.1 GCA_949297075.1 uncultured Oscillospiraceae bacterium
AAGATGGTAAAAACGACCGATACAGTGATGATCAATTAGAGACATATAAAAAAGCAATCCAAGATAAAATCCGTCTTCATCAACAACATGGCACCACCCTTATCTATACATTTTCTCAGTACTCAGACAGAAGATCTTTAACCGAACATTTGCAAGAGGAACTTGAAAATCACGGATTTGTTTTAACTCCTCGTTCAAATAAAGAAGTTATGGAAAAGCTTGTCTCATCTGAAGAAAATCGTTATATACGCAAACTTGTTAATCTTATTTGCAGATTCATCGGAAACTTTAAGACTAACGGATATACTGCGGATGAATTTAACCGTATGTATCATTCCACACAAAATGTTAGAACACGCCTCTTTTTGGATATTTGCCAAGATTGTTTTCTCGAGTATGAGCGCTATTTGAAAGAAAATAATGCCGTAGATTTCGAGGATATGATTAACGAATCTGCTCGTTTGCTTCGTGAAGTAAAGGAAATGAAGCAAAAACTTAATTTTAAGTACATCATAGTTGATGAGTACCAAGATATTTCTCGTCAGCGCTTTGATTTGGTAACGGCACTTTCCGATGTGACAGATGCAAAAATTATAGCTGTAGGCGATGATTGGCAATCAATCTATGCGTTTAGCGGCTCAGATATTACCCTTTTTACAAAGTTTGAAGAAAAAATGGGGTATGCGAAATTACTGAAAATCGTAAAAACATACCGCAACTCACAAGAAGTCATCGATATTGCCGGTAATTTCATTCAAAAAAATGATGCTCAAATCTCCAAGGAGCTAAAATCTCCCAAAAATATTACAGATCCGGTCATAATTTACACCTACGATGCCACCAGAAAAAAAGCAAATGATAATAATAAATCCGGAGCAAATTATGCTATTGCTCATGCTGTGGAAGTGGCTCTCGAACAAATAATAGAATACAACAAAGAAGAAGGAAAACCCGAAGATTCATCAATTCTTTTGCTCGGGCGATTTGGCTTTGACGGAGATAAGCTCGAGAAATCTGGACTATTCGAATATATCGATCGCGGCAACAAAATCAAAAGCGTAAAATATCCCAAACTCAACATAACCTTTATGACAGCACACGCATCAAAAGGTCTTGGATATGACAATGTTATTGTTGTGAACGGCAGAAATGAAACCTATGGTTTTCCCTCGAAAATTGAAGATGATCCTGTACTTTCGTTTGTTATCAAAGGTGATCGTTCCATCGATTATGCAGAAGAGCGAAGACTTTTCTATGTGGCAATGACAAGAACAAAAAATCGTGTATTCTTTATTGCTCCCGAACAAAATCCCTCTGAGTTTCTTCTCGAAATAAAAAAAGATTACAAGAATGTAGTGTTGCGTGGAAATTGGAATGAAGAAGCGCCGGAAAACAATTATGCGAAAAAAACTTGCCCAATTTGCGGCTATCCTTTGCAATATCGATACAAAAATGCTTATGGTCTTAGACTATACATTTGCACAAACGAGCCTGAAATTTGCGGCTTTATGACTAATGAATACAAAGCTGGAAAGCTTTCCATTATGAAATGCGATCAATGCAGAGACGGTTATTTGATTGTGAAACCCGGCAAAGAAAATCAATATTTTTTAGGGTGCACAAATTACAATAAAAACGGGACCGGTTGCGGTAGGTATATTACTCCATCTTACTATTATGAAATGTTCAAACTCTCACCTGATCCTGCTCCTGCAAAAACATTTCCAAAAGCCAAGGATATATTGCCGAATAATACGGAACACTCAAAACCTCAAACAAAAATAACTAAACCTGAGTATGCAGAATCAAATAATATTAAAAAAGCAAATATTAAATCTGTATTCTATGCCGAAAAAGACTTAAACGATGTTCTTCACACAGTATTACAGTGCTTATCGCATATTAGTGATAAAAAATACTATGGTGTTTCAGTTTTAGTTGATGTTTTGAGAGGTTCACAAAGCAAAAAAATTATGGATGCAGGTTTGAACCGCATCACTGAATATGCTTCGCTTAAAGAGATTGACAGAGAATCTTTAGTTGCTATCATTGAATGGGCTATTGATAATCATCTCATTCTGAAAACCAAAGGTATGTATCCTGTTTTGCATCCTACATATGAAGGATTGCATTATAATGAAACGATAACTGCAAATAAATTAAAAAAGCTATTAGATTACTTACAGAAAAACTAATACTACTTTTATTAAAACGGAGGATTTCACTATGGATTCCAACATCGAACGCTGGTACTCAATGAAAGAAATTTGCGAATACCTCGGTGTCAGCCGTGACACCGTACTCGCTTGGATAGAAAAAAGAAATATGCCCGCCGCAAAAATCGGCCGCCTTTGGAAATTCAAGGTCAGCGAAGTCGATGCTTGGATGAAATCCGGCGTTGCGGCGGATAAGTAAGTTTCGGAGATGTACAATATGGGTTTTATTGAATCGTATAAACATCTTGAAAAATTATGCGGCGAAGTATTAAATGACGATAGGCGTATATCCGCTTATATTGATGAAATGATAAATACTCCCCGTGGTTCTTATCTTGTAAGAGGTTGGGCTGACGACTTAAAACAACTGAAACACTACCGTTGGGTTAGAAACCAAATAGCACATGAACCTGATTGCACCGAGCAAAATATGTGCGAACCGAGTGATACTGAGTGGCTTGACGATTTTTATTCGCACATAATGAATCAAACCGATCCTCTCGCTTTGTATTCAAAAGCCACCAAACCTCGCCCGGCTCAAAAACCGGTACAAAATCATAAGCCGGAGTCACCTACATACACATATTCTCAGCCGACTTATAATCATAGAAAATCATCCCCACAGGCTGCCGGTTGTATGACATTTTTAGTAGGTGTTTTAATTATTGTAGTTGCAATCGTTTTAATTTCAGGAATATTATAGTTCGATTTCGGAGGTGCGATATGGCACTTGAAAATAAATTGGGGCTGACAAACTCTGCTGACCTTGCCCGTGAAGAAGAACGCATAAGCAAGAAAAAGGCTGCGGAACTTTTTGAAAAAGGTATTTTAGACAATCTTCCTGCCGGCAAGTTTTCTACATTGCAAGCAATTCATAAGTACCTCTTTGAGGATATTTACAACTTCGCAGGTGAGCTCAGAACCGTAAATATTGCAAAAGGCAATTTCCGTTTTGCGCCTTTAATGTACTTGCAAGCGGCGCTTGAGAGCATCGACAAAATGCCGCAGTCAAACTTTGACGAGATAGTAGAAAAGTATGTTGAAATGAATATCGCACACCCGTTCCGTGAGGGTAACGGTCGCAGCACCCGCATTTGGCTCGACCTTATTTTCAAAACCGAGCTTCACAAAGTTGTTGACTGGAGCAAGGTGGACAAAGAAGATTATCTTCTCGCTATGGAGCGTAGCCCCATTAAGGATATTGAGATTAAACACATTCTCAAAAACGCTCTGACCGATGACATCAATAGCCGTGAGGTCTATATGAAAGGCATCGACCACAGCTACTACTACGAAGGATATACAACCTTCAAGACAGAGGAATTATGATAACGAAATGAGGTGCAAAAAATGTCAATTGCTCAAGCGCAACGAAACGTTAATTCGTTAGATACAGATATTGCAAATCTTGAAAAGAAAAAGGCTGCTAAAGATAAAGAATGTGCTGATTTGCAAAAAAAGATCGTTGCAGCACAAAAAAGTGCCTCTAAAACTTCATCACAAGCTACACTTAAAAATAAGTTGCGGCAAATAGCCAGTTGGGAAGCTGATTTGGCTAAGAAGTCAAAGGATAGTGCTGATATTGGTAAGAAGATTGCCGACAAAAAGAAAAAACGTGCAGACAGCTCCTTGAAACTCCAGAAGGAGGAGCGAAGCCAGCAGAAAAAGGAAGAGAAGAAAAACAAAGCCTTATTAAGTTCCTATCAAGCGAGAATTGATGATCTGCAGAGACAGCTACGTGCTACTGTTACCCCACTTGCTACCCCTACTTGCGGTGAAGAACTGGAAGAATATGATGTTTTCGTTTCCCACGCTTTTGAGGATAAAGAAGATTTTGTTGACGACTTGGTTGCAGAAATGCGAAAGCTTGATCTCAAAGTGTGGTATGACAGCGATAAACTCAAATGGGGAGATTCTATGAGAGAAAAAATTGACCGAGGATTGAGTAAATCAAAGTACGGTGTTGTTGTACTTTCCCCAAACTACATCGCCGAGCAAAAATATTGGACAAAAGCGGAGCTAAATGGTCTATTTCAGGTTGAGACAATAAACGGAAAAACTATTCTTCCAATATGGCATAACCTAACGAAAAAGCAGGTCGTTGAATATAGCCCAATTATCGCAGACAGAAAGGCTATGACTACCGCAAGTATGACCGCTGAAGAAATTGCAAATGAACTGAAAGATCTTTTTTCGTTGACGGAGGGAACGAAATAACTATAGTTCTTGAAGTTTAAACGGAAGAATTATGATTACGAAATGAGGTGCAAATATGCCCGATAAGAATTGGCAATTTGAACTTGAAGAATATATAAAGCAGGGCGAACCGGAAAGAGCCGAAAAAAGCGAAGCTTGGCAAACTGCTATCGGCTTGCAGGCTGTTGACGGACTCAATACGTCTGAATATTTGCTGGATACCGCAAAGGACCACATCGAGGGTAAAATCACCATCGATGAAGCTCAGAAGCGTATTCACAGCTATTACGAGCAGAGAACCACCCGCACCGAGCTTGAGGACGGCACCAAAGAAGCGGATATCGTATCTGCAAGAATAACAAAGCTTTTGGGCGAAAAAGCATTTCAGTTTTCCCCTGCTGAGTGGATCACCATTCACCGCAGATTGTTTGAGGGTGTGTTCGACCACGCCGGAAAAATCCGTCAGTATAACATTTCTAAAAAGGAATGGATACTGAACGGCGAAACGGTTATCTATGCCGACTTCAACAGCATCAGGGACACCTTGGATTATGACTTTGCCACCGAAAAGAATTTCTCTTATGAAGGACTGTCGGTTGAAGCATCGGTAAAGCACCTCGCAAAATTCGCATCGGATATTTGGCAGATTCATCCCTTCGGCGAGGGTAATACAAGAGCCACCGCTGTGTTTATGATCAAATATATGAAAACCTTTGGATTCCGTGTCAATAACGATGCGTTCCGTGAAAACTCTTGGTATTTCCGCAACGCATTGGTTCGAGCAAACTATAACGATTTGCAAAAAGGTATTCATTCTACTACAAAATTTTTGGAATTGTTTTTCGCAAATCTTCTGCTCGGCACAAACCACGAATTAAAAAATCGTTATATGCACGTGGATTATGTGGATGAAAGCACTTCCCAAAGTATCAATCCCAAAGTTTCAAAGTATCAATTTGATACTTTAGACTGTACTTTAGAAGAACTTGCAGTTTTGGAGTTGGTTGCAAAGAATCCGACAATAAAACAGCAAGAACTTGTTGAAGCAACCGGAAAATCGATTGCAACCATCAAGCGAATTATGAAATCGCTGCAGGATAAAAACTATATCCGCCGTGAAAGCGGCAAACGCTACGGCAAATGGGAAGTTTTGGTTTGACTTGATTTTCAAAGTAAGTATTTTGAAAGATAGAAGGAATAATTATGATATGCGTTGCTTGCAAAAAAGAAATAACTGATGGATCTGTTTTTTGCAATTTTTGTGGGTCAAAACAAACAGCGAATGCAACTGAACTATCCTTAGATGAAATGCTTGAAAAAGTTCAAGATTTAATTTCTATAACAGGATATTCATTTAGTGAAACAGGCATTCTTAATTGTAAAAAATGGATTCGTGAATTCGGCTTCGAGATACTGTGTGAAAGTATTGAGACTGCATTGACACAGTATTTAGTTAAAGGTAACGATGGCAAATACACAGAAGCATCTGTAGACGAGGTGTTTTCAAAAATCGGTGGGATTGCAAAAAACAAACACAACGCTATCACCAAGCCGTACATCTCTGACGTCCGAAGAATAACAAACTATGCAAAAAAGGCATTTTATATCAATTATTATGAATTAAATGATTTAAGTGCCGATCTAAATAATATTTTGTATTTCTTCTTCACGTCAAATCAATATGATGGAAAAGTAGATGATATACTCGCATTGGTGCGTGGTTCAAAAGATAAATATGAGTTTTTTGAAAAAATTGAAGCACTAAAAACAGACTGCGGAATTGAGGGGTGATTTGAGATGGCAGGAAATAAAAGCTTAGGGGCAGCCAGACTTGCTAAAGAAGATGAGTTTTATACACAACTTACAGATGTGGAAAAAGAAATGCGACATTATAGAAAACATTTCAAGGATAAGACCGTCTTTTGTAATTGTGATGATCCATTTGAAAGCAACTTTTTTAAATACTTCGTTTTAAACTTTAACCGTTTAGGGTTAAAGAAACTAATTGCTACTTGTTATGCCTCATCACCTGTTGCAAACACTCAGCTTTCCTTG
>CASFRX010000063.1 GCA_949297075.1 uncultured Oscillospiraceae bacterium
GACCCTTCCGCTTCTAAAAAAATCAACAGCGAAACCTTTTGGAACGAATACGATAAGCTTATGGACAGAACTGTTGAATTTAAGTTAACTACCTTATCAAAGCTTAAATAGCATAAATAAGGCAGTACTTTTTAGTCCGAGGAGATTGCTTATGTGCAGTGATATGCTTGATGAAATAGAGTTTCGTCCTACTCCCTTCTACTATGAAGCTACACTTTCTGACGGCACCGTAATCCATGTTATGGCTGACGGCAAAGCCGTTGATTTAAACGGAAACACATATACAGCTGTTTTCGAAGAGGATTTCGACGGCGAAATCGAAGATGTTGTGTGTTGGGTCAGAAACAAAAAAGAATAACTGATTTTTAATATAAAATTATCATTATACTATAAAATCCGTTCACCTGATAAAGGCAAACGGATTTTAATTTTTTATTAAAAACTTGAAAAAATTTCAATTAATTCATAAAAATATATTGATTAAACCGGCAAATGTGATATAATGTCACTGTGACATTTTCTTACATAATGGGGATTTTACTATGTTGACTGAGCTTGAACACCGACCTATTCGCTATTTATATGAAGCAACATTATCCAACGGCACAGTGATATTCGTTAAAACAGACGGTACCGCCGTAGACGAATACGGCGGCACCTATACGGCAATTAATGAATTTGATTCCTACGGAGATTTAGTGCAGCTTGGTTGGAAAGAAGATAATTGAGCTTGTTTAATCACGGCGGCAGGCACTCCCACAGCTGTACAATCTGACAGCAAATCACGACCAACCACAGCTCCTGCACCGAACACAATTAAATCCAATATCTAAAAATCCTCTTTAATCAGCTTTCGGAAGCATAATTTCATTTAAGGTTCTTTTGGGCACTATATTTTTCTCGCGTCCATCTCGAAAATATTTTACATCGCCGTCTTTGATATCAACAATTTCTACAGTTTCCGCAGGTCTACCCAAAGCAATAAGAAGACGGGGCTTAATATGCTCAGGCAAAGCAAAAATATCTGTTATTTCAGGCTTTTTGAAGTTGCCGAGCATACAGGCGCCAATTCCCATATCCATAGCGCCTAAAACTATAGTCTGAGCGCAAATACCTGCATCAATTTCGAGTTCAGGAGCAATCTCTGTATCATAACAAACCAAAATATATGCCGCAGGAACATTGCCGTTGTAAGGCGGTTTATCCTGCAAATATCCTGCCCAGCCAATCAGAGGGAAAATCTTATCACAGGCTTCTTTGCTGTTTGCATAGGCAAACTTTATGGACTGTTTATTGGCGGTGGACGGTGTATATCTGCAAAGCTCAATAAGCCCCTGCATGGTTTCATCGTCAAGCCTAACAGACGGGTCAAAATTGCGATAGCTTCGAGTTGCCTTTACTAAATCCTCAAACATTTCTATCACCTTTAAATAAAATTAACAGCCGCGCATTTTTGCCAAATCACGATAGTTTATGAGCTTAATGCCCAGCGAATCAATATGCTGCTTTGTTTGCGGGTCAGAGAAAAGCTTGTGTTCCCAAACCCTGCGATGCGAAACGCCGGATGTGCCTCTGAGCTCCTCAGAATCGAGAGCCGGGTGAATATAGGTTTCTATAACACCTTCGGGGAAGCTGCGGTACATTTCATAAATATATTCTTTAAAGTTTTCGTAGCTGTCCTTCTGAGGGCCTGCCCAATCGCCCGGCATAAGATAATCGGGCATTGCAACTCCAAGAGATTTAGCGTAGCCGACAATCTGGTCAATAAGTCCCTGTACAACCTCAGGCGCAACCTGAACATCAAGCATTTCGTTTGAAAACTGCTCAGCAGTAAAATTCATGGGCATACGCAACGGAAGACGGTACTCCCCTGCTATTTTAATCATAAGCTGCAAAAGCTCAAATCTGCCTGTTGCAACGCCGTAGAGCGAACCCATATGGTTATCAAGATGAGAGGGGTTTAGACCGAGAGCCTTGAGTTTTTCAATTTGTGCCTTGATTTCTGTTTCAACCTCTGCCAAATCGGCGTGTTTTTCAAAATCATCGCACTCGTGGTAGAAATAGCCCTGCTCGTCACGAAGAGAAGCGTTGGGAGAAGTTCCCACAGGACCCCAGCGGTAGTTGCTCCATTCGCTTGTGGTTGTGAGATGAACGCCGATTGCAAATTGCGGATTTTCCTTTGCGAATTTTACGGCCTCAGGTGCCCAAGGGCAAGGAGCCATAATTGTTGAAGAAGTGATACCACCGGATTTAAGCAAATCCATTACACCGAAGTTTGATGAACGGCACATGCCGAAATCATCTGCGTTAATAATTAAATATCTCTCCATTTTTCATTTCCTCTTTATAAATATTTATAGGTTTTATCTTCATATGATTATACGACAATAATTAATTTCGGTCAATTAGCACTATGCCAAATAAACACTGTTAAACTTAGGATAGATTTACTAAAAAATCTAAAAAAATATTCTATTAACCTATTGACAAAATCCTTGTTTTTTGTATAATAACAGTAATGATTATCGTTTTTAGAAATCAGATACCGACTATACGGAGGTGACGATAATGCCGCCAAAATACAGCCGACAGCGTGAAGCGATTATGAATAATCTTCTTTCACGGTATGACCATCCTACTGCCGAAGAACTGTACCTTGACCTCAAGGAAGAGCTGCCGAATTTAAGCTTAGGCACACTTTACAGAAACCTTGCAATGCTCAGCGATAACGGCACAATACTGAAATTCCATTGCGGAAATGCGGACAGATTTGACGGCCACAATTACCAGCACTACCATTTGATTTGCGACACCTGCGGCAGGCTCTACGATTTAGAGCACGAGCCGCTAACCAAACTCAACGAGACTTTTGCGGCCGAATACGGCGGCGAAATACGCTCACATTTGTTAGTATTTTATGGCGTTTGCGAAAACTGCAAAAGCCAACAAAATAATAAAAATTGAAATTTATTTAACGGAGGAAAAATCATTATGAAAAAGTTTGTATGTTCAGTTTGCGGTTATGTTCACGAGGGCGATTCAGCTCCCGAAAAGTGCCCCCAGTGCGGTGTTCCCGGTTCTAAGTTCAACGAGCAGGCAGGCGAAATGAGCTGGGCAGCAGAGCATGTTGTAGGCGTTGCAAAGGGCGTCAGCGAAGAAATCCTCGAGGGTCTTCGTGCTAACTTCGCAGGCGAATGCACAGAGGTTGGTATGTACCTTGCAATGGCAAGAGTTGCTCACAGAGAGGGCTACCCCGAAATCGGCCTTTATTGGGAAAAGGCAGCTTACGAAGAGGCAGAGCATGCAGCTAAGTTTGCAGAGCTCCTCGGCGAGGTTGTAACAGACAGCACAAAGAAGAACCTTGAAATGAGAGTTGAAGCAGAAAACGGCGCAACACTCGGCAAGTTTGAGCTTGCAAAGCTTGCTAAGGCTCAGAACCTTGACGCTATCCACGATACAGTTCACGAGATGGCTCGTGACGAGGCAAGACACGGCAAGGCATTCGAGGGTCTCCTCAAGAGATACTTCAACTAAGCAAATACCGAAAAACTAAAAAATGGGCCGTCGCTCTTCGGTTTACCGTTCTGCGACAGCCCATTTTTATTATAATTTAGGATAACTGAAATCAAAACAAGTTGAAATAACAATAAAAAACTAAAATTTCAAGAAAGCGCAACATCCAAGGACATCATAACGGAAAACCCAACACCGAAAAGTATAGTTCCGATATCGGAATGTTTGCCGGTTGACATTTCAGGTATCAACTCCTCAACAACAACATAAATCATTGCGCCTGCGGCAAAGCTGAGCATGACAGGCAAAAGCGGCACGATAAGAGCTGAAAGCAAAATTGTAGCTACTGCTCCGATAGGTTCTATAACCCCCGAAAGAACGCCTAAGATAAAAGATTTATGTTTGCCGACTCCGTTCGCTTTCAGAGGCATTGAAATTATGGCGCCCTCAGGGAAGTTTTGTATAGATATACCTAAGGAAAGAGCCAAAACCGCACTTGCGCTCACGCTGTTGTTTCCTTGAAGCAAAGCCGCACAAGCTGCACCGACAGCCATACCCTCCGGCAGATTGTGTAAGGCAACTGCAAAAACAAGCATGGTAGTTCTCTGTAAACGGCTTTTTTTGCCCTCGGCGTTGGTGCTGAAGAAATGAATATGCGGTATGCTGTGGTCAAGAACCAACAAGAACATAATTCCAAGCCAAAAGCCCACAACAGACGGTATAAAAGCCAATCTGCCTAAGCCGACGCTGTAATTCATGGCAGGTATTAACAAGCTCCATACGGACGCTGCGACCATAACTCCCGCCGCAAAGCCTGTTAAAGCCCGCTGGACTATATCATTCAGGCTGTTTTTCATAAAATATACGCAGCCTGAACCCAAAGTTGTGCCTAAAATCGGAAACATAATACTCCAAAGAACATCTTGGTTCAAATTTATCACCCATAAACAGCTTATGCATCAACATGAAAAACGCAACATTTTTATTGACATTTTGTGGGACTTTTTGTAGTATATACATAAACTTAAATTCAGGAGGAGAAAATTTGAAAGTTCTTGTCATAAACCCGGGATCAACTTCCACTAAAATAGCGATTTACGACGAAGAAACACCGATTTATACAAACTTCATTAATCACAACGTTGACGATTTATCTCATTTTCATCATGTCATTGACCAGCTTGATTACCGACTTGAACTAATCCACGATACGCTTGAGGCGGCAGGCTACCACATATCAGAGCTTGACGCTGTCAGCGCACGAGGCGGATTTACAAAGCCCGTTGTTGCCGGAACATACCATATTGACGAAAATGTCGTTGATACAATGAAGCACAGCCCTGTTTTTGAGCATGCTTCAAACTTAGGTCCCCTGCTTGCTTGGGAGCTCACAAAAGATAACCATGTGCCTGCATATTTTGTAGACCCCGTTTCGGTTGATGAACTCACAGAGGTTGCAAGAGTAACAGGCTTCAAGGGAATGGAACGCAGAAGCTTTTTCCACGCTTTGAACCACCGCAGCACAGCCCGAAAAGCGGCAGAAATGCTCGGCAAAACCTACAATAGCTGTAATCTGATAATCGCTCATATGGGCGGAGGCGTTACAACAGCGGCTCATCACAACGGCAGAGCTGTTGAGGTGTTTAACCTCTATGATGAGGGCTGCTTCGCTATGGACAGAGGCGGCGCACTGCCTGTATACAATCTGATTGATTTCTGCTTCTCGGGAATGACAAAGGAAGAAGTTATCAAAACAATAAGCACTAAGGCCGGTGTTTATTCCTACCTCGGCACAAAGGACTTCAAGAGCGTTGTAGACAAAGCTTTTGATGAAAATGATGAAGATGCAATGCTTATCTTCAAAGCAATGGCTTATCAGCTTGCAAAAAACATCGGTGCTCTTGGGGCTGTGCTTCACTTTGATGTTGATGCGATTGTTTTGACCGGCGGTATGGCTCATTCAGATAAGCTTGTTGAAGAAATCAGCAAATATGTTAAGAAAATTGCTCCTATTATGGTTTTAGCCGGTGAAAATGAAATGCTTTCTCTCGCACAAGGTGCTAACAGAGTTTTAAAAGGCGAAGAAAAAGCAAAAGTATATTAATTCAATTAAAATCAATAGATAAAAGGAAAAACAGCGGTTAGCCAGTCCGCTGTTTTTCCTTTTGCTTCTGCTATATAAAGTCTATCTGCTTAAGTGCAGATTTTATTCGGCCTTGTTAGCTGCCATCATGTATTTACGCACAATTTTAAGGGTTGTCGTTTTGGGGAACTCTTCATCACGAACTATTGTTTTATTTATGCGCTTAAATGAGGCAACGGTTTTATTAAACTCTTTCATATCAGCCTTAATGCGGTCACGGGCATCGGGATAATCCTCTTCATTAAGATATACTTCCGCAATAATCTGAGAATTTTCATCGTAAACCAAAACTTCCTGAACATATTCAATATACTGAGAAATTTTATCCTCAAGCTCCTCAGGAGAAACATTCTTGCCGTTTGAAAGACATATAAGGTTTTTCTTTCTGCCAACCATAAACAGGAATCCGTCTTCATCTATTCTGCCGTGGTCGCCTGTTTTGAGCCATTCGCCGTCAAAAGCTTCGGCAGTTGCCTCAGGGTCGTTGTAGTAGCCGAGCATAACATTTGAACCGCGGACATAAATTTCGCCTACGCCCTCTTCATCGGGATTGTTGATTTTGACCTCACAGCAATCAAGAGGAACGCCAACACTGCCGGGCTTATAAGCACCGGGACGGTTGCAGGTAACGGCAGGTGAACATTCGGTCATACCGTAACCGTTATAGACATCAATACCAAATTCACGCATACCGATTTCGTATTTAGGGTCTAAATTTGCACCGCCGCAAACAATCATTGAAAGATTTCCGCCAAGGTTGTCAATAATAGTTTTGAAGATTTTTCTTCTTTTGTCTATGCCGAGCTTCATAAGAAATCTGCTGATTTTAAGACCCTTTTGCAGTATCTCTTCTCTGCCTGTACTTCTTGCTGTTCGCCATATACGCTGATATATGGTTTCAACAACAAGGGGAACGCCCGAGAAATTATAAGGCTTCTGATTCTTAAGGTCGCTTTGTATGCTCTTTAAGCTTTCACAGAGATAGCCCCACTCGTTGAGAATATAGCAAGCGAACAGAGCACTAACCCATGCATATGTATGGTTAAGAGGCAAGAAACCGATAGCGTGTCTGCCGGACATTGCTCTGGTTGAGGCAGAACAGTTGCTCGCTATATTGTAATGAGAGAGCATAACTCCCTTGCTTTTACCGGTTGTGCCGGAGGTATAGACAATGCAAGCTAAATCATCAGGCTTAACCTCTACATCAACAACATAAGTTTCGCCTGCGTCAAAGAGCTTGTAGCCCTCCGCTTTAAAGCTTTCAAAATCCTCTACCTTAAAATAGTGCTTAATACGCATATTTTCGTTGGCCTTGAAAGCTTCGATCATAGGCTCAAACTCCTCGCTATAAACGAGTGCATCACAGCCGCAGCGAATAAGCTGGTCAGCAAGGTTACTTGCAGAAAGCTTGCAATCCATAGGAACGGAAACATTTCCGCCCACAAGCGTTGCATAATAAGCAATCATCCAATCAAAGGAGTTTTCTGCAATTATTGCAATTTTCGACTTATCCTTTAAGCCCTTTGAATAGAAGAAAGTACCTATGCCGCAAATTTCTCGCCAAGTTTCGTTAAAAGTGCGCTGTTGCTCATGTCCGGTTTTATCCTTGAAAGCATACTGCTTCTTATCGCCGCCGCTTTTAGTGCCGGTGACGATTATTTCTTTGAGTGTTTTATAATCCGGAACATTGGGGTTACCTGCATTTAAAATCTTTTTAGCCATAACAAAAAATTTCCTTTGCTTATTTTTGGTATTTGCTTTTTCGACAATATAAAAACAGTTTTAACAAACTATTAATAATTTTAGCACAAAATATTAATTTTTTCAAGTTTTACTCTTGAAATTGCAGTAAATTTATTGTAACATAGTGTTGAGTGAATGTTAAGAAAATGTTAAGGAGTTTAAAAAGTAAATGAGAATAATTGTAATCTGCATTATTTCATGGTTTATCGCACAGCTTATCAAATTCATTATTAACCTCGTCAAATACTATTCGGCAAAATCAAAGGACAAAGAATACAACAAGATAACTGTTGAGACTCTATTTAAGCTTGGAGGCATGCCCAGCTCTCACACAGCAACGGTTATTGCCCTTGCAAGTTCCGTAGGCATGCACAGCGGTTGGGATTCCGACGCATTTGCAGTTGCGGGTGTTTTTGCATTCATCGTTATGTTTGATGCAATCAAGGTGCGTCTGCCCATAAGCCTCCTTACCGATGCCTTCAACTCATTACAGGATGTTGTATACGGCAAGGATGTAACTGATGTAAAAAAAGTAGAGGGTCACACTCTCCCCGAAATCGCAGGCGGCGTCGTTGTAGGATCTTCGGTTGCCTTTATTATGGTCAGAGTATTTGAATTTTTGGCATAAGGTTATATTAGTTGAGGTAATTATATAATGTTTGATGCAAATAGCGTTAAAAACGAATGTGTTGAATGGATTAGAAACTTTTTTGAAGAAAACGGCAAAGGCTGTAACGCTGTTGTGGGTATTTCGGGCGGCAAGGACAGCTCCGTTGCGGCCGCGCTTTGCGTTGAGGCCTTGGGTAAAGGCCGTGTAATAGGCGTGCTCATGCCCTGCGGCAAGCAACACGATATAGACTGTGCGTACAAGCTCGTAAACCACCTTGGTATTAAACACTATGAGATTAACATTGAAGCGGCAGTCAACGGCGTTATTAACGAAATTGAAGGCAAGCTTGACATACAGACGCAAACAAGGGTTAATCTTCCGCCGAGAATACGAATGGCTACGCTTTACGCTGTTTCGCAGAGCTTAAACGGCCGAGTTGCCAACACCTGCAACCTGTCTGAGGATTGGGTCGGCTATTCAACAAGATACGGCGACGCAGCAGGCGACTTCAGTCCCCTATCTAATTTGACCGTAACCGAAATAAAACAAATCGGCAAGCTTTTAGGTCTGCCTCATGATTTAGTTGAAAAAACACCTATTGACGGACTTTGCGGCAAAACCGACGAAGATAATCTCGGCTTTACTTACGCAGAGCTTGATATTTATATCCGCACGGGAATAATTGAAAATCAGGAAACTAAAAAGCGCATAGATACAATGCATGAACGCAATTTATTTAAGCTTCAAATGATGCCCGCATTTAAACCCACAATCTAATTTACAGTCCGTAAAATCTAAGGATTTTACGGACTCTTATATTTTGGCTTGAAAAAACAAATATAAAGTGATATACTTATCGCTGTTAATGAAAAAAATGGGAGAAAGAGACATGAAAGACATTTTAACCGCAAAATTTGTTAAAGAAATGCAGGCAACAACTGCAAACATGTACCGTCTCGGCTGGGACGAACGCAACGGCGGCAACATCAGCTACATGCTTGATGCTGATGAGGTTGCAGAGTACCTTGACCTGAGCAATGTAATCCGCACAATCCCCACAGGGTTTGACGCTACAGATCTTATCGGCAAAATCTTTATTGTTACAGGCACAGGCAAATATTTTAAAAATGTTGAAAGCGACCCCGAAAACAATCTCGGCATCATACGCATCGCCGCTGACGGAACAACCGCCGAGCTTCTTTGGGGCTATGTGGACGGCGGCAAATTCACATCAGAGCTTCCTGCTCACCTTATGAGCCACATGGCAAGGCTTAAGGTTGACCCTGAAAACAGAGTTGTTATGCACTCTCACCCGACAAACACCCTTGCAATGAACTATGTTCACGAGCTTGATGAAAGGAGCTTCACACACACGCTTTGGGAGATGTGCACAGAGTGCATCGTTGTATTCCCCGATGGCGTAGGAGTTCTTCCCTGGATGCTCTGCGGCACTAACGAAATCGGCGAAGCAACAGCAAGAAAAATGGAAGAATTCCGCCTTGTTGTTTGGGGCATGCACGGTATCTACGGCGCAGGTAAAACAATGGACGAAGCTTTCGGCCTTATCGAAACAGTTGAAAAGGCTGCTCAGATTTATATGCTTACAGCAGGCCTGCCCAGAGTTAACACAATCAAAGACAGCGAAATGGTTGAGCTTGCCGAGTTTTTCGGCGTAAAATACAGAAAAGATTTTCTTAATCTTTAATCTACAGTCAACATATTCAGAATAACATTTAAAAAAGCTAAGGATTTCGCTTTGAAATCCTTAGCTCTTTGTTATTACTGCAGTTCGGCAATATCGTATATGAGCTTTTCTGCTTTTTCCCAACCGAGACAGGGATCGGTAATGGATTTACCGTAAATGCATTCCCCTATTTTCTGTGCGCCGTCTTCAATATAGCTTTCAATCATGAAACCTTTAACAAGCTTCTTAATCTCAGCATCATGGCGGCAGCTATAAAGCACTTCTTTAACAATTCTAACCTGCTCAAGATACTTCTTGCCTGAGTTAGCGTGGTTTGTATCCACAATTACCGCAGGGTTTGCAAGACCGCTTGTTGAATAAACTTCGGCAAGATGAAGCAAATCCTCAAAATGGTAGTTAGGCATTGACTGACCGTGCTTATTTACATAACCTCTGAGAATTGCGTGAGCATGGGGATTGCCGAGAGAGTTAACCTCCCAACCGCGATAAATGAATGTGTGCTTATGCTGTGCCGCTGTGATTGAATTCATCATAACGGAAATATCGCCGCTTGTGGGGTTCTTCATACCTACGGGAACGCTCAATCCGCTTGAAACGAGCCTGTGCTGCTGATTTTCAACTGAACGAGCGCCGATTGCAACATAGGCTAAAACATCGTTCAAGTATCTGTAATTTTCGGGATAAAGCATTTCATCAGCGCAGGAAAAGCCTGTTTCGCTCAATGCACGCATATGCAGTTGGCGTATTGCAACAATGCCCTTATACATATCGGGTTTTTCGTTGGGATTAGGCTGATGAAGCATGCCTTTATAGCCGTCACCGGTTGTTCGGGGCTTATTGGTATAGATGCGTGGGACGATGAAGATTTTATCCTCAACCTTTTCCTGAACCTTACGCAAACGCAAAATATAATCAATTACGCTGTCCTCATTATCAGCCGAGCAGGGACCGATAACAAGCACGAGCTTGTCATTCTTGCCCTCAAAAATCTCTTTCAGCTCAGCTGCTCTTGCTTCAACAACCTTTGAAAGCTCCGCTGAAAGAGGATACTGCTCCTTTACTTCCTTTGGTATGGGAAGCTTTCTTTCAAAAACCATATTCATTTATTAACACCTCAAACTATAATTTAAGCAAGCTTAGTAAACATTTCAAGTATGCGTTTAACGCATTTTTCAAGGTCAGCCCTTGTAAGCTCACCTTTATCGTAAGCTGCCTTTAAATCTTCGGGATAACCGCAATGCATTTTCATGTCGTTGCCGGCCTTAACTTCTTTAACAGGGTTGTTTTTAACGCCCCAATCGGTTACCACCATGCCCTTGAATCCCCATTCATCGCGGAGAATGCCTGTGAGCAGCTCATAGCTTTCGGAAGTATGCTGACCGTTGATAAGGTTATATGACGACATAATTGTCCACGGGTCGCCTTCCTTGACTGCGATTTCAAAGCCCTTGAGATAAATCTCACGCAGTGCTCTCTCGCTTAGCCTTGAATCGCTGGCAAAGCGGTTTGCTTCTTTATTGTTGCAAGCAAAATGCTTCATTGAAACGGCAGATTTTTGCGACTGAATACCACGGATTAAAGCGGCTGCAGACTTACCTGCAACTAAGGGGTCTTCGGAAAAATATTCAAAATTTCTGCCACACATCGGGTCACGGTGAATATTAAGTGCTGGAGTCAACCATATGCCCATGTTGTTTTCTCTAAGCTCTGCACCGCCTGCGGCACCGACTTCTTCGATTAACTCAGGGTTCCATGTGCAAGCAAGAGTTGTAGCGCAAGGCCAAGCTGTAGTTCTGATACCTGTTTTCGGTTCAATACGAACACCTGCAGGACCGTCGGCTGTGGGCACAGCGGGAACGCCTAACCTCTTAACCGGACCGAAACAGCCTGTATTTGCAACGCCCGTTGGCGGTTGACCTCCGACAAAATCCATGAGTTCTTCAAGAGTAAACTGAGCTACAAATTCATCCATAGTCAGCTCATCGCCAACCTTATCAAACATAAGGGGCTTTTCGGGAGCAGATACACCTGTAGGCTCATTCTCGCCGTAATAGTAGCTCGGCTCACCCATCGGCAGAGCTTCATAGGTTCCGTCAGAAAGCATTCGCTGTTTTAAGGCAAAGGGCTTGCACCACTGTTTAAGCTGCTGAGTGACAGTGTCTTCTTCAACTGTATATGTAAAATCAAGCTTTTGAGCGCACCTTACGCAAGTGCCCAAATAAAACTTATATTCGCCTTTTTCCAGCACATAGGCTGATTTTGCGATTTTGCCCAAATCATCAAAGCTCGCCATATTATTTATATCAAAGCTGAGGGCTAAGGTTTCTGATTCGCCGGGAGCTAAAAGCTTCGTCTTTTTATATGCGGCAAGGCTTCTTGCGCTTTTGCCGAGCTTACCCTGAGGGGCAGAGAAATAGAGCTGAACAACCTCTTTGCCGGCAACATCGCCTGTGTTTTTAACGGTTACAACAGCAACGATTTTACCGTCGCTTTCGCAGCAGGCTTTACCGACAAGCTCGAAGGAGGTATAGGAAAGACCGAAGCCAAAGGGATATCTGACATAATCTTTAGCACCGGGTACGGTTTCAAAATATCTGTAGCCTACATATATATCCTCGCTGTAATCAACATGATCAAAACACTCCCAAAAATCGTCCTTGCAAGGATAGTAATCATATGATTTTGCTATAGTGTCCGCCATTTTACCCGATGGGTTAACATCGCCGCAAAGCACATCGGCAATAGCACATCCGCCCTCGATGCCGCCTTGGCAGGCAAAAATAATGGCGTCAATTTTTTGGTTTTCCGCAAAATATTCGCAGTCGATAACCGCACCTGAATTGATGACAATTACAACCTTTTTGAAGAGCTCCCCTGCTCTGTCAATGAGATTTTTTTCCAAATCGGAAAGGTAGTAGTCTGAGCCTATCGGTCTGCGGTCTACGCCCTCGGCAGAAAAGCGGCTGAGGGTAATAACGGCTGCGTCCGCCTCTTTTGCGGCAGATACAATAAGCTCATCGGGGACTTCAGCCTCTTTAACATGCATAGCCGCAAAGGTATCATAGGTCATATCGTCACGCTCGGTGCAAAACTCCATATTGTTGACAATATTCCAACGGGCATCAATTTGCTCCCGTGTTAAAACATTGACGCTTTCTCTTTTAACATATTCCTTATAAAAATCGACCAAAGGCATATATACGCTGACTTTTCCCTCGGCTTCCTTTTCACTCAAGCCGTCAAAGACATTGCGTACATACGGCGTATGAACATCGCCGCTTCCGCCGCCGCCTTTTATGTATTCAATAGTAGCCTTGCCGAAAAGCGCAACCTTTTCTCCCTTTTTAAGCGGCAGAGCATTGCTTTCGTTTTTAAGTAAAACTATGCCCTCGCCTGCCGCCTTGCGGGAAAGAGCTATATGTTTTTCGCTTGCGGTAACTCGTCTGCCATCCTCACCCAAGGGTAAACACGGCTGATATCTGAATCTTGCATATTTTTCCATGGACAGTTTTCTCCTTAAAAATAATGAATATATTATAATTCTCTTAACTGAAAAAATCAAGGGCTGCAAGGCTTAACTTGCAGCCCTTTTTAAGAAAGTTTTTAGTTTTTCTGATTGCTCTGCTGATTATTCTGCTGCTGGTTGTTCTGCTGTTGCTTCTGCTGCTTATCCTGAATGTTATTGTTGTTCTTCTGATTCTTTTCCATTTTAACTCACCTCTCTTTGAATATATTTTAACCTTCAAAAATATGATTTATGCAAAAATAATTATTTCTGTTGTAAATTATTTCTTATTTGACAAGGCTTTGATATCTAAACATAATAAAAGTTACATAGGCGAATAATTTGTTAAAAAAAGCCTTACTCCGCTTAACATAATGTTCACCGAGAACAAGAAAGATGTTTCTTTCAAGGAGAACAACTCAATATTTCAGTATAGAATAAGCCTGCCGAAAATCAAAATCGGCAGGCTTATTTTAAGCAGCTATTTAATTGTTATTGAATTGTTCAGCACTCCCGTGCTGTAAAGGAAGAGAATATCCCGTCCTTCAAAATCCATAAACCGTTCAAGAAGCTTCGGTGAAATATAGCGAATATCCACGAGGGTAATTTCGCTGTAGCCTGAAATAAGGAGCGGTGCAAGGCTGTTTGCAAAAGAATCTCGGAAAACAATAAGCTTTTTATCTGTAACGCTGTTTGGGTTTTCTATTTTCAAAAGCGATTTAGACCCATGTAAAAACACTTCATAAGGGTCTTTTCCAAAAACATTTTCCTTGTTGTAAACAGTAATACTGCTATCCGTTTCAGCATCATACACGGTGCTGTTTTTTATTGCTTCAATTTCAAGGCAATACAGCTCATCGGGCCTTACGGGAAGAGCCGACTGTCCGCTATATACACCGTAAAAATCACTTGACAGCTTATTAACAGCATATTCGCTGTCCAGCTTTGCGCCCATTTTCTCGGCAAGCCGCTCAGCTACATCGGTAATTCGTTCCTGTCGCCAATGGGAATCAGTACGATAATAGTCATCAAGCTCCAGTAAATCGGTGATATCGATATACTCTGCGCTACTCATTCCCTCTTTTGCGTAAGCGATAAATTTATCGTAATTTATCGCAGGATATCCGTTTTTCTCAGCTAAAAAATAATTCTTGTCAGGTATTACCGAGAAGTATACTTTTGATTCCTCATCGGCATAAGTCTCTACGATTTCGAGAAAACGGTCGGTGGCTTTTTTCACCGAATCAAGGTCTTCGGGATATTCAAGCTTTGAGAGGTATCCGTCAGCATAATAAAGACCGTTGTTGTCCTTTTGCCCAAAAACACAATATGATGCAAGCGCTTTTACTCGGCGAAATCCATCGCGCAAAGGAAAGTTATCAAGGCTATATTTTTCAAACTCCTCCGAAAATCTGCCGCTAAATACCTTTTCGGCAGTAATCTTCGGGAAAGCGGCAAGGGGGCGGCGTTCGCTTACGGAAAACTCTTTATCAGGGCTTAAAATCCCGAAAATCGTCAAGCCGAAAAGGAATACGGCAGCCGTAAGAACAACAAATAAGTTACTTTTATTCTTCATACCGCTCCTCCTAAAACCTGAAATACAAGAACGGATTGAACGAACCGTCCACAAGATAAGCCGTGCAGGCTGTAAGAAGCAAAACAATGCAAATCGGTTCAGCGACCGAAAGCACAAAAGAGCCTGCTTTTGTATTCTTAACAGCCTGACAAAGCTTTTTCACAAGCGGAGTTGAGCCGATTATTGCAATCACCAACACTACGGCAAAGCTCTTCAGGTAATAAAGAGTTTCGCCCGTGACAGCAGAAACACCGCCAAAGCCGAACATATGCTCCAATGTGCCGAAAGCCGAATCGACGGTATCGGCATCGAAAATAACGAAGCCGATGACGACAAAAAACATAGTGTAAATACGGCTGAGAACTTTTGACTTATTAAGTCGCTTCAAGAGCCAAAGCTTTTCATTAACAAGCAGTACGGCATACATCAGACCCCAAAGGACAAAATTCCAAGCCGCACCATGCCATATTCCCGTTGCAAACCAAACGACAAAAATATTGAAAAGCCATCTCATCTTGCCCACACGATTACCGCCGAGAGGAATATACAGATAATCCCTGAACCACGAACCGAGAGACATATGCCATCTTCTCCAGAACTGCGTAATGCTTGAAGAAATATAGGGATAATCAAAGTTTTCCAAGAAACGGAAACCGAATATTCTTCCGAGACCTATAGCCATATCGCTGTAGCCTGAGAAATCAAAATAAATCTGAAGTGTGCAAGCGATTGCATAAAGCCAAAAGAACAACACGGACTGTTGGGTTGACTCCTTAAAGGCCGAACCGAGCTCTGCTAACACATTGGCAATCAGAACCTTTTTCGACAAACCTATAACAAAGCGCCTTATACCGTAAGCCGCATTTTCAAGGCTGTGTGTACGGGTGTCGAGCTGAGAAACAATATCGGAATACCGCACGATAGGTCCTGCAATAAGCTGTGGGAACATGGAAATATACAAAGCGAGTTTGATATAATTTTTCTGTGCCGGCACAACACTGCGGTAAACATCAACCGCATAGCTCAAAATTTGGAAAGTATAAAAGCTTATTCCTATAGGTAAGGCAACCTTTAAAAGAGGAACAGACAGACCTGTTAAGCTATTAAATGTTTCAATAGAAAAATCGGCATATTTACAGTAGCTCAAAAGGAGAAGGCTTACCAAAACCGAGGCGCTCAAAAACACTTTTGAGCTCTTTTTACCTCGGCTTTTTTCTATCAACAGACCGAAAACATACCCCTGAGTGATTGAAAAAAGCATCAAAAACAGATACTTCGGTTCTCCCCAGCCGTAAAAAACAAGGCTGAAGAACAGCAAAACTGAATTTTTCAGCTTTTTCGGAACCGCAAAATACAGCGCAAGCACAAGGGGTAAAAAATAAAACAAAAACGGTATGCCTGAAAACAGCATTCTTTTTTACTCCCGAAACTTATTCGATGGGATCTTCGCTGATAATGACTGCAGAATCAAAAACCTCTGTGAGGTTGAGCTTAAAGTTTTCAGGATTGCCGTAGTTGCCAAAGCAAGCAATAACAACATCATCAACCTGTGCAATAATAAGCGTATCGGGGAAACCGCACATCCAATGTCTGTTGAGAATGTTATCTTTGAGGGCGGCAGCAACCACCTGAACATCTGCAGCATTCTTTACACGGTAAGCACCGCAAGTAAATGTATTTGCATTCATCATATGAACGATTGAAGCTGCAGCGTCAATTTTATCGGCTGCTGTTGCGGGGAAACCGAGAGCTACATCAAGCTCTTCTGTGTTTGCAATGTTGAAAGCACCCGGCTCGTCCATAACCATGTTTTCTGTATCGCCGCCGGCGACAGCGAACTTCTGGTCGTCCTTGTAGTTAGCCCATACTGCTTTGAGAACATCAACGGGTTCTTTGGACTCAACTGCCTGAGTAGCTGTTGTTGTTTCGCCACCGTTTTCTTTTTCGTCTTTGCCGTTATCAGCGCAAGCAAAAAGAGAAAGAGCAAGCACCAATGCTAAAAGAATTGCTAAAAGTTTTTTCATGACAATTTTACCTCCGACTATTTTTTAAATATTGTCCATTTATTTAAGCTTTCATCAAAGGAAAGCGTTAAATCTGTTTTATCGTCAAGAATCAAGGTGTATTCTCGGCTCTTATCGGGATTTTTCACAGTCCAGAATACGGAAAAGCTGTCAGCAGCCTCAATGTTTTTTTCGCCGACATTTGAGCTTTCTAAACTGATTTCGCCGTCAATGGCTTCTATTTGGATTTTTCCGTCAGCCTCCATATTAAGCTCTATGCACAAATCCTCTTGAGCAGAGCGTTTGGCAGTTAATGTAGATAAAGCAACAGGCTCATTTGAAATTGCCTTTCCGCCTACGCTGACTTCAATTTTTTCGCCTGAGAAAATAGAGAAAGCAGAAACGGCAACCACTGCTATGCAGGCGGCTGTAGCTAAAAGCCTGATGATTTTGCCCCGCTTCTTACCTTTAGCCGAAACCTCATACGCTTCGGCAATGAGCTCATAATCTATTTGGCTCATGGCTCTTGCCATAATCTCGTTATTCATAGTAGCCCTCCTTTTCAAGATGCAGACGCAGTTTCATCCTCGTCCTCATCAGCATGGATTTTACCTTGCTTTGGCTGAATCCGAATTTTTTTGCGATATCCTCCACGCTTTCGCAGTTGAAATACCTGCAAACAAATACAGTTCTTATTTCCGGCTTTTGCTCATGCAAAAACTGACTGATGATGCGTCCAAGCTCATTTATCTGAGCCTCTTCTTCAAGATTCATTGATGAGGGGGTGCACAGCTCAAGCTCGCTGAGAGACGCAGCAAATTCATCCCCTGCTCGTTTTCCTGCATATCTCGCCTTGTATTTGTTAAGGGCAAGATTTCGGGCAATGCGGCCGAGATAAGCCGACATAATTTTCGGTCTGACAGGCGGTATACTGTTCCAAGCTTTATAATAAGTGTCGTTTACATTTTCCTCGCTGTCGGAAAAATCTTTCAGAATATTATGCGATATTTTAAAGCAATATGCGCCGTATTTTTCAGCAGTTTCTGAAATAGCCCTGTTATCACGCTGCAAAAAAAGCTCTATGATTGCGCTATCATCCATAGGAATCTCCTTCGCGAACCGAGCCTCAACAATAGAGACAACATTTTTTCATCTCGGTTGCACTTTTTTAAAAATTGTTTATTCTTTCCTGAAAACAATATATACTTTTTTCAGCTAAATATCAAGCAATTTGAAATTAATCAAATATTCTTATCTGCTCTAAACTCTACGAAGCGTTTATTGATTAAATTTATCCTTGCCGCTATAATAGAAACGAAAGGAGGCAAAATCAATGGATAATACCAAAATCGGCAGACTGATTTATACATTGCGAAAAGAAAAAGGCATGACTCAGCTGCAGCTGGCAGAGCGCATTAATATAAGCGATAAAACTGTTTCAAAATGGGAGCGAGGGGACTCCCTTAATTAAAGATACTGTGGGCTGATTCAATCCGTGCGATACATTGCTTACGAGAAATCTATTGATTCAGCAACCGTAAACTTGTATAGCGAAGGAATAAACGGAGAATTACTTGATACTCAAATTATTTCCGTTCTTGAATCCGGCACAAATACAGAAGTTGTCTTTGAAATTGAAGAAAGCTCCTTGGATTCGAGCATTTCCGAAGATGCAAGGTTGTATTATATTTATGCTGAAACTGATTCTTATGAGTCAAATTACGGCAATAATGATAATTCAATCGCTTTGTATCCTGACTATACCGTTACGCTTAATGCAGAATCAGGCGGAACAGTAAGCGGCTCAGGAACCTATATAAACGATTCCAAAGCCACAATTAAAGCAACACCTGAACCGGGATATCTGTTTGAAGGTTGGTATGAAAACGGTGAATTGCTTGTAGGTGTTCCTGCGGAAATAGATTTATCGGTTAATTCCAATAGAACATTAGAAGCGAGATTTATACAGTCGGATCTTGAGATATATGCAGTTTCTGTTGATGGAATAAGAAAGACAGGTAATACACTTAAATTCAATGTACAGACCGATGGCGAAACACAACCGTATTTATGGTCCTTCTATGTTTACGAAAACGATATTGTTCGTTATTCTGTTGAGGATTCGGTTACAAATAATTTTTCTTACCGTCCACAACATGCAGGAAACTATAAATTGGTTGTTTCTGTTTCTAACGAAACCGGATACGAAACTACTTATGAGCAGGAATTAAAAATCGAAAACTATTCTGTCAGAAGAGACGCTACGATTTCATTTGCTAATAGTATACCTAAAAACGCAAATATTGTGAAATGGGAAAGCAGTAACGAAGATGTGGTTACTGTTGACAGCAATGGTATTGTTATCGGTCATAAGCTTGGTGAAGCAACAGTTCGTGCATATCTTGCAAACGGCGGGAGCTATTCTTGGGTGGTAGAAACCGAGCTGAATTGGTGGCAAACAATACTTATAGCATTTGGCATAGGTTTATTCTTCCTGCCTTTTTGGGTGGCTAAATAATAAGATGAGAGGAGGATTTAAATTTGACAAAATCCAATCACAAATACAAATCGAACAGTTCAAATACCGTTATAAAATATGATGTAAAGGGATTTTTAAAGCTTGGAGCATTTTTAACGTTATTAGTGTTAATGGTTTGGATAATACTTAAAATAGCCGTAGTGCCCAAAGAACCCGTTACATCAGAACAAATTTATAGTATTTTGGTAGAGCAAGGCTTTGAACCTCAAAATATAACAGAAGAATACTATAATTTCGATGAAGATTATAGAAGTGTTTTGATTGAATGTTTGGCAACTGAAAAAGAAGATATTAAATTAGTATTCTTTGAATTTAATAATGAGAATAGCCCTAAAGAAATATATCAGCAGGCACGAGCTGATATAAAGACCAAATATAATGCTATTTATAAAGTAGAAACAGATCATCAAGTGGCTAACCATAGTATATATACACTTGACTCTTTGGGCAAGTACAACGTCGCTATTTATGTGGGCAATACAGCCATCAGTGGATATTGCAATTCGGAAAACAAAAATGAAATCAACAAAATCCTTGATGCAATTGACTATTTAAAACCTGGTAACAACAAAGAAAAATCTAAATAACCCCTAAACAACAAAAGCGAGGGCTCTTTTTCAAATTTTGTGTAAACGCACTTTTATGGTATAAAATTCAGAGTGGTAACAGGGTGTGTGAGCCGCAGGACGGCTTACACGCCTTGTTTGCATCATAGTAGAAATATCGGGGCATGTCAAGGGCGGCTGA
>CASFRX010000064.1 GCA_949297075.1 uncultured Oscillospiraceae bacterium
CTCAGTTTTTCTTTTCTTTCCTTTTTTGCTGCCCTAACTTCCGGGCTGTCTTTGTACCTTGGCATAATCAAAACCTCCAAAATGGTATTTATATTCTATACCATTTCAGAGGTTTACACAAGATTTGAAGGAGTCTCCAATAGGT
Source organism: uncultured Oscillospiraceae bacterium (assembly GCA_949297075.1). Lineage (GTDB taxonomy): Bacteria > Bacillota > Clostridia > Oscillospirales > Acutalibacteraceae > UBA8612. Next base: position 146 of record CASFRX010000064.1, read on the forward strand.
TTCGGAAATTTAGAGCAAAGGCGCCGCATTTCTGCGACGCCTTTCGTGTCATATTAGTTTATTCCGGAATCTGAAAATTTGCAGCCTTGCTTGATGTTGTATGGGTTACAGTTTCTTCACTGCCCAATTCCAGTGTCTCATCTTCTTTGCCGCTATCAAACGTGATGTTCACGTCAGCTATCGTTTGAGCGAATGTTATCGTATTTGTTTGCGCATCAATTTCGCCCTCATATACGACTTTGACATATTCACCTTCTTTGATATGACTAGTTTCAAAGTATCTGGATATCCGTATATCATTAAGCGGAACCTTATAGACAATACCTTCCGACGGATCATTACACAAAGAGGAGTCATCAATCAAAACATATTCATCGGTGAAGCTCGTCACTTTTCCGAAGATGGATTGCTCATACGGTTCAAACTCCGCTTCTTCCGAGTGTTCACGGGCATATTCAATTATCTTGTTCGCAGCATCTTCGCCAATATAGAAGAGATATCCCCAATTGAATACATTCGTATCTAAATAACCGTCTTCCGTAATCGTAAGAACGTGCTTGTACACACCCAATGCATTTGCGGTAACGGTAAACGAGATATAATTCCTATCGTACTTGCTCCAATTCAGTCCATTTTCTTCGATGAAGGTTGCTTCGTCGCAATCAGATAAAACTTCCCAAATATAGTCATCGTTGGTCAGTTTATAATATTTACTGTCCGCTCCGCCGTCATCTTCGGAAAATCGTTCCAATGAAGTTAGTTTTGACAAATCCACGTTTTCAAATAGTTCGCCTAAAGTGTTGGGTGGATTGTATTCTTCCTTCTTATACGAATAAAACTTATCCGACAACTTAACAGCAACAAATTCGTCTTTGTTCACATTATCTATTAGATAAACATCCGCATCAACTGTGTGCCGTTCTTCGGTGACATGATCATATCCCACGATAGAATATGTGCCAATCTTTTCTCCAACAAATTCCTCGGAAATTGTTCGACCGCCATTTTTTGTGAATTTGACGCCATCAAGCATCAACTCATAATACCTTTCGGATTCGGATAAATAATCCCACGGCCACATAATAGCAAGAGTATCTTCCGTTACAAGGAACTCTTTATATCTCCCTTCGTTTGCATTTGGTGTTTTTTCTCCGCCGGGCACTTTACCAACATCCGACAACGAAGGTAAAATAAACGTGACAGCAACGGCTACAACAGCAAAACAGGCGGCTACGGAACCCCATTTAAGCCAAAAGTTTGGCTTTTCTTTTCGTTTGCACTCTGCGGCAGCTTCAACGAGGTCATCATCGAGGTTACCGATGGCATTTGAAAATCTCGGTTTCTTCATATTTCAACGCCCTCCTTAATGAGATAGTCTCTTAGTTTGTTTCGGGTGTAGAACAACATATTTTTGACCTTACTCTCGGTAAAGCCGAAGCGCTCTGCAATATCTCCGATGGTATCGAAGAAGAAATACTTTCGAATAAAGACATTTCGTGCCTCTTCTTTTTGATTACGCAAGAACGCACTGATCAGTTTACCAACATCCTCATCACTCACATCAGGAGCATACCGTTCGTCCGGCAATACTGCCGCAAGTTCATCTAAGGATAGAAGCACCTCTGCCGTCCGTTTTTCACGTTTCATAAACTCAAATCGCTTCAAAGATAGATTTCTCGCAATTTTACAGACAAACGACATAAGATTGTTAGGACGTGTGGGAGGGATTGCATTCCACACACCAACGTATGTATCGTTTACACAATCCTCCGAATCTTCGTGATTGTGTAAAACATTGTAGGCGATGCTATGACAGAGCTTGCCGTACTTTGCATCCGTCTCCTTGATAGCCTGTTCGTCCCGTTCAAAGTAGAGTTCTATGATTCTCAGATCATCCATGTTGTTCACCTCCCTTGTCTGACCTAAAAGCGCTTTCACTTATTAAGTACGTTTTTTTCGGCGTTGGTCTTAAAAAAGCAGCTAACTTTTTTAAAATTATATCATAAAGAATAAAGTTTTTCCACTATACGCAAAAATGACGGCAGAGAGAAGAATCTCCCTACCGCCGTCCTTCGGTTAGTTGTAAATTATATCGTGATTTACGATTTCTGTGGCTCTGCTGCGGATGTTATTCATCCGAGCGACCCACTCCATTTGATTGTCTGCTTTGAGTTTTTCGGTTACGCCCTCACGCTCTGCCATCCGTTTTACGAGCCGAAAAAACATATCCTCTGCCTGCTTGTTTACGTCGGCAAGGTGTCTGTTCAGTTCGCATTTTGTGAGCAAGGTCGTATGAAAACCTTTAAAACAGGCGAAAATGCATCCGATGAAAATTACCAAGTTACATATAAAACAACGTGGATATTTCATTCAACAAAAGATTTATGCTTTTGTTTTATAAATCCTGTTTTTCAAGATGTAAAGAACAGAACAGGCAAAGATGTTTTTTATATTGCAAATGATAATTCTGTTGTCGCTACGTCACAAAGACTGGCTGAACTTAGTGCTCTTGAGGAATTAGTTATGGTTGGATATCCTATAGGACTATGGGACTCTAAAAACAACTTTCCAGTATTTAGGAAAGGTTATACTGCATCACACCCAGCTTTTGATTTCAATGAAAAAGGTATCGGATTGGTTGATATGGCTTGCTTTCCGGGGTCTTCTGGTTCACCGATTTACATCTTAAATGAAAATGGTTATGTAGATAAAAATGGAAATCATTATTTTGGAAGAAGCAGAATCATATTAGTGGGCATTCTTTATGCTGGACCACAGTATAATGCTCAAGGCGATTTAGTTGTAACAACAATTCCAACACAACAAAAAGTTCAGACATCAACTCCTATAATGACCAATTTGGGTTATTATATAAAGGCCACCGAACTTAAGGAGTTCGAAGATTACATATCGCAAAACATCAAATAAAAATAAGAGCTAACTGACTATAAAAATCAGTTAGCTCTTATCATTTTTAGAAAATCTGAAAAAATGTTGTCATTTTGTTGTCACAGGCTTTGAAAAAGTCCCGCAAACGGCTATTCTGCGTGGGTTTTGATTTTATGGTATTATTCCCACTCGATTGTGCCGCAGGGTTTGGGGGTGATATCGTAGAGGACGCGGCAGACGCCGGGGACCTCTGCGAGGATGCGGTCTGTGATTTTTTTGAGAACGGACCACTCGATTTCGGGAACGGTAGCTGACATAGCGTCAACGGTATTTACGGCGCGGATGATAACCGGCCAATCGAAGAGACGCTTGCCGTTTCGGACGCCTGTTGAGCGGAAATCCGGAACAACTGTGAAGAACTGCCAAACTTTATCTGCAAGGCCTGCCTTGTCAAATTCCTCACGGAGGATTGCATCGGACTCACGAAGAGCTGCAAGTCTGTCTCTTGTGATTGCGCCGAGGCAACGAACGCCGAGACCGGGACCGGGGAAGGGCTGACGGTCAACCATCTCGGAGGGAAGGCCGAGCTCACGGCCGATTACACGAACCTCGTCCTTGTAGAGGAGCTTGATTGGCTCAACGAGCTCAAATTTAAGCTCTTCGGGAAGGCCGCCAACATTGTGGTGAGCCTTAACGCCGTCGCTCTCTATGATATCGGGATAGATTGTGCCTTGAGCCAGGAAATCGACATCATCAGCGAGCTTTCTTGCTTCCTCATCGAAAACATAGACAAACTCATTTCCGATAATCTTACGCTTTTCTTCGGGGTCACTAACATCGACAAGCTTGTCGAGGAAACGGTCTGTAGCGTCGATGTAGATGAGGTTTGCATCAAGCTGATTTTGGAAAACTTCAATAACTTTTTCGCTTTCGCCCTTGCGCATGAGGCCGTGATTTACATGAACGCAGACGAGCTGCTTGCCGATAGCCTTGATAAGAAGAGCGGCAACAACGGAGCTGTCAACGCCGCCGGAAAGAGCGAGAAGAACTTTTTTGTCGCCAACCTGCTCACGCACGAGAGCAACCTGCTCATCGATGAAAGCCTTTGCAAGCTCGGGTGTGGTGATTCGTGCCATTGATTCGGGTCTTTTGTTTGAATCCATTATATGTGTTTCCTCCTTAGAGTTGATTTACAAAAAATCACAATATTTATATTATGTAATTATAATCCCGCAGGCGACAAAAATCAACAGTAAATTTACCGCTAATTAAGTCTTTTTCAAAAATAATTTTGGCAAATATACATAACTCATTTTCAAAGCTTAATTTATGCTCAGGATTACATTTTCGACAATTATGAGCTGAGTTTTAACAGGTAAATTATGTGCCTTAAACGCAAAAAAGTGCGCATACATCAATTTGCCGAAAAAATCTGTTTCTGCTCTTTTTTGAGGGAGTTTGGAGGATAGCTCCCCGTCCCGATGGCACTTGTCGTTAGGCAATAAAACTGCCAAGTGCCCTTGAGAACACTTGGCATAATTTACGGGAAGTTTATTCAAAAAGGGGAGTGGAAAAATATCTTTCCGCTGTATCCGGGAGAACTGTTACGACGGTTTTTCCCTTTCCAAGCTTTTTTGCTAAGCGAATTGCGGCGGCGACATTTGTGCCGCTTGAAATGCCGCAGAGGATGCCCTCCTTGCTTGCAAGATCTTTTGATGTTTGCAGTGCTTCCTCGTCCTTGACAATGCAGATATCGTTATAAATCTCTGTGTTGAGGATTGCAGGGATAAGACCGTCGCCTATTCCCATTTGAACATGGGTGCCGATTGAGCCGCCTGAAAGGATTGCGGCGTGCTCAGGCTCAACTGCCCATATTTCCATATCGGGGTTGGCTTCTTTGAGGGTTTCGCCGATGCCTGTGATTGTGCCGCCTGTGCCTATACCTGAGCAGTAGCCGTGGATAGGCTTGCCGACCTGCTCCAAAATCTCTTTGCCCGTTTGCTTGCGCTGAATTTCAACATTTGCAGGGTTTTCAAATTGCTGAGGAACAAAAACATTTTCGTTCTCAGCCTGCATTTTAAGGGCGAGATTCAGGCACTCCTCAATGCAAGCGCCTATGTTGCCTGCATCGTGAACAAGTATAACCTCTGCACCGTAGTGCTCAACGAGCTTTCTGCGCTCTTCGCTTACAGAATCGGGCATGGTTATTTTTGTTTTGTAGCCCCTGACTGCACCGACTAAAGCAAGACCTATGCCCTGGTTGCCGCTTGTGGGCTCGACAATGATAGTGTTCTCGTTAATAATTCCCTTTTTTTCTGCATCGCAAATCATATTGTAAGCCGTGCGGGTTTTGATTGAGCCGCCTACATTCAGTCCCTCAAACTTAACGAGGATTTCGGCGGAATCTTTATCTGCCATATGATTGAGGCGTATAATCGGAGTGTTGCCGATAGCCTCAAGTATATTATTGCAAATCATAATTACTGTAATCCCTCCGGATTTAACGCATTTTAATCCATTTTATTCATTTGCGATAAAAAATTATACAATAGCTAAACCGTTTTAATTTTCCAAATCAGAATTACTTGATAAAATTTATATTAATATGTGCTGTTCTTTTGGTGCATTGTGTTAATTCACTTGCAAAAGGGGAGGAGATAGGTTAAAATTAAGATGACAAAGGAAGGTGAATCTGCATGAGAAATCCGCTTGCAGACAGAATCAGACCGCAGACGGTTGAAGATATGGTTGGGCAGCAGCATTTGCTCGCCGAGGGGAAAGCCTTGCGCCGAATTATTGATTCGGGCGAAGTGCCAAACCTGATTTTTTACGGTCCGTCGGGTGTGGGTAAAACCACTCTTGCAGAGATTTTAGCCAAGCGCAGTAACAAATATTTTTGCAAGCTCAACGGCACGACCGCTTCAACGGCGGATATAAAAGACATCATAGCTCAGTCACGCACGATTTCCGCAATCAACGGAGTGCTGTTATACTTAGACGAAATTCAGTATTTCAACAAAAAGCAGCAGCAGACTTTGCTGGAGTTTATTGAGGACGGTTCGATTACCCTCATTGCTTCCACAACGGAAAATCCATATTTCTATGTCTACAACGCAGTGCTCAGCCGCTCCACGGTTTTCGAGTTTAAGAGCGTAAGTCCAAAGGATATTGAGCCTGCGGTTGAGCGCGCTTTTGCGTTTTTAGCTCAAGAGGGCGGCTTGGAATATGACCTTGAAGAGGGCGTAGTGCATCATATAGCCTGCGGCTGCGGCGGCGATGTGCGAAAGGCGATGAATTCAGCCGAGCTTTGCGCTTTAGCTTCCAAAACCGTTGATAACAAGCGAGTTGTTACAATGGAAACCGCCCGACAGCTCACTCAGCGCAGTGCTTTCAAATACGATAAAGAGGGCGATGAGCATTACGATATAATTTCAGCCTATCAGAAATCCATGCGAGGCTCAGACCCCGACGCCGCAATACATTACCTTGCAAGGCTGCTTGAAGCAGGGGATTTGCCCTCCGCCTGCCGCAGACTTCTTGTTTGCGCCAACGAAGATGTGGGTTTGGCGTATCCGCAGCTCATTCCCATTGTCAAAGCGGCGGTTGATACTGCGCTCCAGGTTGGTATGCCTGAGGCGAGAATCCCTCTTGCAAACGCAGTTATATTGGTTGCCACAGCGCCGAAATCAAATTCAGCCTACGAAGCTATTAATTTGGCAATGGCAGATATACAGTCGGGCAAAAGCGGCCCCATTCCGCGCACATTGCAAAACAAGCATTTTGACGGAGAGGACAACGACCGCAAGGGTCAGTTCTATGAATACCCTCACGCATACGAAAACCATTGGGTTAAACAGCAGTATCTGCCCGACGCCCTGAAAAACCGCACTTATTATAAATACGGCGATAATAAGAATGAGCAAGCGGCAAAAGCATATTGGGATAAGATTAAAAACAGTAAGTGAATGCGGGATAGGTTAACCGTTCTAACTCGTATAAACTTGTTGATATAAAATAAGGTAATAGGAGGATAAAAGATATGGAACAGACAAAATTTAAGGGAATCAGTTCATTTACTCTACATGTATTGGCAATGGCTTTTATGCTGTGCGACCATCTTTGGGCTACACTGTTCCCGGCACAGTAGTGGCTGACCTGCATCGGAAGATTGACTTTTCCGATTTTTGCTTTCATGATTGTGGAGGGATATTTCCACACCTCAAATATACGCAAATATATGTTGAGAATGTTAATTTTTGCCGTAATTTCGGAAATTTCGTTTAACCTTATATACGGAAGCACTGTCGTTTATCCATACCACCAAAATGTGCTTTGGACTTTCCTTATAGCATTGCTCTCCATTGCCTTGATTGAAAAGACGAAAAAATCAAAAAAATGGTGACAGACTTTACTTGTATCTGCTGCGGTTGTGGCGGTTGATTTTCTGCTTGGCCTCATCGCAATGATCGATTATTTCGGCGCCGGCATTTTAATGGTTTTGGTCTTTTACTTTTTCCGAGGTAAAAAGTGGTGGTGCTTGCTTGGCCAGGTGGTCTTTTTGGGAATACTCAATATTGAGGTTATCGGCGGCTATTGCTATCCCGTTCAAATCGGCGGATATGAATTTGAAATCGTTCAGCAGGGCTTGGCTTTGCTTTCGTTGATTCCGATCTGGCTTTATAACGGCAGGCAGGGACACCATTCAAAATCCTTTCAATATTTTTGCTATGCCTTTTACCCGGTACATTTGCTCTTGCTCTATGTCATTTGGCAAATTGTGATATAAATTAATCATTCGGTGAAAAATATGAAATACACAAAGTTTACCCAAAAATGACAAAATATTACAAAAAAGCTGTTTGCAAATTGGGCTTTGAAACCAAATTGTAAATGTTTTTTGAACATTTTATGTTGACTAACTTTATAAATATGGTATAATGTTCGTAAATCGACGGTTATTTCATTAATCGGAGAATGAACATAATGTCAAAAAGGAGATAGTTCATAATGAGAGAGACAATGAAAAAAACAGTTATGCTTTTGCTTGCGGCAGTTATGATTTTCAGCGCAACCGTTATGGTTAACGCTGTAGAAGCAGACGATAGCAATACAACCGCTTCCGAAACCACAGCTAAGGATGACAAGACCACAGCCAAGGACGACAGCACCACAGCCAAGGACGACAAGACCACAGCCAAGGATGACAAGACCACAGCTAAGGATGACAATACCACAGCCAAGGACGACAATACCACAGCTAAGGACGACAAGACCACAGCCAAGGACGACAAGACCACGACAGAGTCTCCTGATTCGGGCTACACTGTAACTTCCCGTGACGAGCGTCCCACAACTACAAAGAAGGTGTCTGCAACAAAGAAGCCTGTATCTACAACAAAGAGGGTTGTCAGGACAACAAAGCGTTCTTATGCAACCGCTCCCGTAGTTGCCACAACTCTTGTTGAAGAAACCTCAACAGAAGCAGTAGAAGAGATTTTGACAGAAACAACAACATTATACCAGTTCACATTTGCTCCCGAAACCACTACCGAGGCTGAGGAAGAGAAAAAAGGCGTAGATGTTAAGAAGATTGTAATTATTGTAGTTATTGTTGCCGCAGTGGCAGGCGCCGGCGTTTGCCTGTTCATTCTCAGCAAGAAGCAATAATTAAATAACCCTAAAATCCCTTAAAGCGGCTGCAGCGTTTGGCTGTAGCCGCTTCTTAAAAGAGAGTGCGATTTTGTTTCAAACGGCACAACCGTTCACGCAACTAAAATTCCCTTTTGGGCGCATATTAATGTTGCCGCGGCGGGTGTATGCGCCGTTTTGATTTTAGGTATCGTAGTTGTTTTGTTTCTGAGATTCAGGTTCAAAAAGCAAACTCAAGCTTAATTTTTAAAAAACTATTGACAAATTTGCATAAATTGATATAATTGTGCTTGCTGTTACTTTCAGTTTCGGCAAGCAAATTTGGCCCGGTAGTTCAGCTGGTTAGAACGCTAGCCTGTCACGCTAGAGGTCGACGGTTCGAGCCCGTTCCGGGTCGCCATATTTGCTGCTATGGCTCAGGTGGTAGAGCACATCCTTGGTAAGGATGAGGTCGGCAGTTCGAGTCTGCCTAGCAGCTCCAAAAATCCCGTTCGCATTTTGCGGACGGGATTTTTAACTTTCACATAGTCACGAAACTCCTGATAAGTTTCATTTGCATGGCTTAGCCGACGGTATAATATACTTTGGTCGGTGCTTTTTTTCTTTTGCCGCTTGCAAATTGCAATAAAAACGGTTAACAAATTACAATAAAAGTGCTATAATTAGCATAGAGGGGGAACGGAACAATAAACTCATTTTAACCTAATAACATGTGACCGAGGTGGCTGATATGAAAATTAAGTTTATTGGTGCTACTCATGAAGTGACGGGAAGCTGTACGCTTCTTGAGGTCAACCGAAAGTATTATCTTGTTGATTGCGGAATGGAGCAGGGGAGAGATGTTTTTCAAAATGTTTCCCTGCCTGTGGCGGCGGCAGATATTGAAGCCGTCTTTATTACCCATGCCCATATTGACCATTCTGGTATGCTTCCCCGCCTTTACAAAGAGGGCTTTGAGGGCAGAATTTACGCAACCGATGTAACTTGCGATTTGTGCAACATTATGCTCAGGGATTCTGCGCATATTCAGGAAACTGAGGCGCAGTGGCGTTCCCGCAAATCCATTCGTGCAGGCGGTGATCCCATTGAGCCTGTGTATAATATGTTTGACGCCATGGGTGCTATTTCCCTTTTTCACCGTTGCAATTACGGCGAAGTGATACGCATTGACGAGGGCGTAGCAGTCCGCTTTACGGATATAGGGCATCTTTTGGGTTCTGCCTGTATTGAGCTTTGGCTCAGAGAGGGCGATGCTGCCAGAAAAATTGTTTTCAGCGGTGATGTCGGCAACAAGGGGCAGAGAATTATCTGCGACCCTAAAACTGTTGAAGAAACCGATTATTTGGTTATAGAATCTACCTACGGCAACCGCCTGCACGAGGGCGACAGAAAGGACACAGTTCAAGAGCTTGCCGGATATATTCAGCGGACTCTTGACAGAGGCGGCAATCTGATTATTCCCTCCTTTGCGGTTGGCAGAACTCAGGAAATGCTTTACGCTATCAGGGAGATTAAAGAAAAGGGCTTAGTTCAAGGCCATGAAAAATTCCCTGTTTATGTGGACAGCCCTTTGGCGAGCGAAGCAACATCTATATTCATTCAGTGCAATCCGGTTTGCTTCGATGAAGAAACTTTGGCTCTGCTTGATAAGGGAATTAATCCCATTTGGTTTGACGGGCTGGTAATAACAGAGTCCTCCGAAGAATCCAAGCAGATTAATTTTGACGAAGCGCCGAAAGTTATTATTTCCGCCAGCGGAATGTGCGAAGCAGGCCGAATCAGGCATCATCTCAAGCACAACCTTTGGAAAGCGAATAATACTGTTCTTTTTGTCGGCTATCAGGCAGAGGGCTCTCTGGGCAGGCGGCTGCTCAACGGCGAGAAAGCCGTAACCCTTTTCGGCGAAGAGGTTACGGTCAATGCCGAAATTGCATCGCTCCAAGGCACGAGCGGTCACGCAGACCGAGACGGCCTTGTAGAGTGGCTGAAGAGCTTAAAGGAAAAGCCGCAGTTGGTTTTTGTAAACCACGGAGACGCTGAGGCCTGTGAAGATTTTAAAAATCTGCTTGCGGATATGGGCTACAATGCAACGGCGCCTTACAGCGGCACGGAATACAGCCTGCTTACAGGTAAAATTACCGTTTATACCGAGGGCAAAGCCGTTGACCGAAGCAAAGCTTTCAAAGCGGATACAAGAGCTAATACGGTTTACCGAAACATGGTCAGCGAAGCTGAGGCTCTTTTGCGGCTCGTAAAAGAAAGACAGAGCAGAGCCAACAAGGATAATGCTCGGCTGACTTCGCAAATAAGGTCGCTTATAGAAAAATGGAAAGATTAATTAAATAATAATGGGCTGCAGGAAAACTTTTCGCACGGTTTTCTTACAGCCCTTATGTTTTTTTGCGCTTATTCGAGGATATTTGATGTTATGAAGTCAATACCCCAACGGCTCAAATCTTCGCCGGCCTGCTTATCGTCGCAGGTCCAGCAGTTTACCTTTATGCCGTCTGCGTGGAGAGCTGCAATGCGCTCTTCGGTAAGCTCGGTATAGCGTATATCCAAATCCAGCTTGTGCTCTTTGAGCATTTCAGGCAATTCGTCGGTATAATCATCTGCGAGATACTGCGCCGCCTGCGTAGGATAAAGCTCACGGAGCTTGAGTATATTATCGAAAGAAAATGAAATGAATATCACATTTTGAAGATAATCAAGCTCAATTATTTCGTCGCAGATTTTTGCAATGTCCTCTTTTTCAAAATCGTTTTTCAGCTCAAGCACAGCGAACTTCTCATAGCGCTTGCAGGTGGAAATATATTCTTTGAGAGTGGGAATTTTTAAATCCTCCCTGCCCTTTATGTTGTCCCTGTCAGCAAGGTTCAGCCGCCTCAAGGTATCAAAAGTTGTTTCTTCAACGGTCATGTTGTCGATTGCCACTCTGCCTGTAGTATCGTCATGTATGCAGACAAATTTGCCGTCAAGGGTGCGGTGAACATCGGTTTCAATGCCGTAATAGCTCCTGTTGCCTGCGGCGATGAATGCGGCATTGGTGTTCTCTTTTTCGATGCCGCTCAAGCCTCTGTGGGCAACAACTTTGGCGCTTTTTGAGTCAAATTTTATTGTGTTCATAATATCACTCTTTCATCATTGAGTTGAATGCGTCTGCGTAAATTCTGCCGATAAATTCAGCACCGTTTTTGTTGGGATGCACGGCGTCCTCCGACCAGTGCAGGGGAGACTTACCGACGCAGGCCTGAGCAAAAAGTCCGTCAAGAGGAATATAGTAGTCCGCAAATTCCCTTGCCAGCTTGCGCTCAATGTCGATTTTGCCGTTGAGGTCAATGCGGAAATAGTCCTTTTCCTCCGAGGGAAGAAGAAAGGCTTCAATAATCATGATTTTAGCGCTTGTCTTTTCCTTGATTTCGGTTAAAACCCTGCGGTAGTTTGCTTCAAAAACACCGTTATCAAGCCATTCTCGGCTTTCTGCTCTGTGCCAGGTGTCGTTAATTCCGATGTGGATTGAAACCAAATCCGGCTGAATGTCAATAAAATCACTTTGCAGCCTGTTGACAAGGTCAAGAGTTTGATTGCCGCTTATGCCCAGGTTAATAAACTCAAAATCCATATGGGGATTTTCAGCCTTTATGTAATCGGCGGCATAGAAAGGATAGCCCTCTCCTAAATTGTGGTAATCCGTGCGGTCACGGCCGGCATCGGTAATAGAATCACCTTGAAAAAGAATTTTCATAATCTTAAATTTCCAGACCTTTCATATATTTCCATGAAAGCTTTGTTGCAAGCTTTGCGTCACCGTCTGCCCAGTCGCAATCCTGCTCATAGACGATATAGGGGACATCGAGCCTTGCACAGGCTTCATAGCAAGCTTTTATGTCCACTTCGCCCTCGCCGAGAGTGACGAATTTTCTTTTTCCATCAACGATTTTGTAGTCCTTGAAGTGGCATACATCAACTCTGCCTTTGAGTTTTTCGAGGTACTCAACGGGGCTGTATCCTGCATAGTCAATCCAGCCGACATCGGGAGTAAAGTGGAAAACCTCGGGGTCAGTGTTTTCGATTAAATAATCGAAGTACAAAACGCCGTTTTCCATGGGCTTGAACTCGAAATCATGGTTGTGATAGTTGAAAACCATGCCGTTTGCCTTGAGCTTTTTAAGGGCAGGCTCAAGCTCGGCAATAAAGCGGTTCGCATTCTCTTTTGTTGTGCGGTATTCTTCGCAGGGAGAGCCCAGACCTACACAGCGGCAGCCGATGAGTTTGTGCTCCTCGATAACGGCGTGCGTATCGTTGATAATTCTGTCCCATGGAGTGTGGGTGAGGCAGGCCTCAACACCGTTTACCTCAAGAGCTTCTTTTTGGCTCTGAGCAGGGATAGGCTCGTCTTCACCTACGCCTGAAATTTGAACTAAATTACTGCCGAGGTCTTTTACAAATTTAATTGTATCGGCAAAATCTGCAGTATTCCTGCAGAAATCTCTGAGGGTATAAAGCTGAATACCGAGAATTGGTTTAATCATTCTGTGCTTCTCCTTATCACTGTCTGATTTTTTTAGAAAGTGTTGCTCATATCTGCCTGTATTTGCTCAACAACTACTTTTTCAAACTTGGAGTTCTTGATTTTATCCTGTAGCATGCTGTAGTAAAGCTCGTCATCAAAGGGAATTTCAACAGTTTTGTCAAGCCAGGAGGAGAGGAAAGCGGCATTTGAAATTGTGAGGCCGTTGATGCCCTCCGCTCCCTGTGCAATAAGAGGTTCGCCGTGAAGAATATGAGCGGCAAAAGCGTTCATAACTCCCGCATGCTGGGGGTTTTCACCGTCTGTTTCAACTGTTTTCCATGCGCCGTTGGGCTTGTCAAAGCCGCCTGATGCGTTTTTTATGTATGATGAAAGCGAATCCTCAAGCTCGTAAAGCTTAATTTCAAATTCATTGCTTTCCTGGTTGAACTGACAAACAAGCTTTGCCTTGTCCATTGTGATTTCAAGCCTGTTTGTGCCGGGTGCATCGGCTGTTGTGGTGATAAATGTGCCTGTAGCGCCGTTGGGATATTCGGCGTAGATGGAAACATCGTCCTCTACCTCAATATCGTGCCATTTTCCCTCGTGGCAAATAGCCTTGATTTTTGAGGGCATACCGCAAATCCACTGCCATAAATCCAGCTGATGAGGGCATTGGTTGAGCATAACTCCGCCGCCTTCGCCGGACCATGTTGCACGCCATCCGCCTGAATTGTAGTAAGCCTGTGTTCTGAACCAGTCGGTAATAATCCAGCTCACCCGTCTGATTTCGCCGTAAGCACCGCTGTGCACAAGCTCTCTGACTTTTCTGTATACGCAGTTTGTGCGCTGGTTGAACATAATCGCATAGGTTTTGTCGCTCTTTTCTGCAACGGCAATTAGCTCTTTGACCTGCTTTGTGTAAACACCGGCAGGTTTTTCGCTCATAACATGCAGGCCTGCATTGAGAGCTTCGATAGCTATGGGAGGATGATCATAGTGCGGTGTGGCGATGAGAACGGCTTGGCAAAGGCCGCTGTTTATAAGCTCGCTTGCCGAGCTGAAGCAGACAACTCCGGGTATTTTCTCCTTCGCTTTTTCAAACCTTGCAGGGTCGATATCCGCAACGCAGGTTATTTCAATTTCGGGCATTTTGTTTTCAACATAGTTTTGTATGTGGCTTCCGCCCATATTGCCTATGCCGATAATGCCCAATTTAACTTTTGACATAATTAGTCACCGTTCCTTCTTGGAATTTTCTTTATCATAATTGTAACAGATCGGTATGGCATATTCAACACAAAAATTGCTGATAAAAGGAAAAAATACTACAAAAAATTTAACCGAATATAAATTTAATATTATCACAAAAAAACATTGCAAAATTTTTTCTTTTTGCTATAATGGATTTTATATTAAATTAAGAGGACAGTATATGAAAAAAATTGATTCCGCAGTATTGAAAGAAACTACTTTTGTAGGAACGGTTGTCCTGATTTTGAGCGTTTTGATGCAGGCTGTTTTTCTCATCATCGGCAAATGGGATTATACCGTTTTGCTTGGCAATATTCTCGGCTTTGTTGCCGCAGTGGGCAATTTCTTCCTCATGGGTCTTTCGGTTCAAAAGGCTCTCGGAAAGGAAGAAAAGGAAGCTAAAGGGGTTATGAAAACCTCGCAGAGCCTGCGGCTTTTGATGCTGGCTGCTGTCTGTGCGGTGGGTTATCTTGCCCCCGTTTTTCATATTTTGGCGGTTGTGATTCCGCTTCTCTTTCCGAGAATTGCTTTCTTTGTCAGACCGCTTATTAAGAAAGAAAAATGATTTATAGTGTCTGTTTCTGTCAGTAGATAGGAGGTATGCTTTACGCAGCGAAAAAATATTTTGTTCAAGGCTGTTGATGCTTTTTATCTTGCAATGATGGCATTGCCCATAATCTGCGCCATAGCGCTGAATGTTTTGACTAAGCCTGCTGCAGAGGGCATAAATATTACGGGTGCGCGAATATTCTTTACCGTGCCTATGCCTTTGCAGAATCTTCCCGTTACGGAAGCGCAGGTCAACTCCCTTGCGGTTGTGATTGCGATTTTCTTCTTCTGCCTTTTCATGACTCACGGAATTAACAAGGGGATGAAGCTCACACGCTTCTATATAGCAGAATGGGCGGTTGAAAAGGTGGACTCCATGGTAAACGAAAACATGGGCGAATATTTCAAAGGCTATTCTCCCTTTGTTATTTCGATTATGCTCCTTTCTGCATTTTCCAGCTTGCTCTCCCTTTTCGGGCTTTTTCCGCCGACTTCGGATATAAACATAATCGGCGGTTGGGCGGCTCTGGTTTTCTTCCTGATAACCTATTACAAGATGAAGTGCGGACCGCTGTATTATCTCAAAGGCTTTACTGAGCCTATTGTTCTGCTCGCTCCAATTAACATTATCAGCGAGTTTGCAACTCCCGTTTCCATGTCCTTCCGTCATTACGGAAATGTGCTTTCCGGTACGGTTATCTCAACCCTGCTCGCTTTCTTCTTGGGCAGCGCATCGGCAAAGGTACTCGGCTCTCTGCCGGGATTTTTGGCGAATTTCCCCATTTTCCAAGTAGGTATTCCCGCCGTGCTTTCTCTTTATTTTGATTTGTTCAGCAGCTTGCTTCAGGCGTTCATTTTCTCCATGCTGACCATGCTCAATGTTTCGGGCGCATTCCCCATGGAAGAATACTTCAAACGAAAAGAAAAAAAGCAAAAGAAAAAAGCAAAGGCAAAATAGAAGCAAAATAAATCTTAAAATACAAACAATACAATACTATAATTATTGGAGGAAAAAACAATGGAATTAGCAATTGGTATTATTTTGGGCTGCTGCGCTCTCGGCGCAGGTATGGCAATGATTGCAGGTATCGGCCCCGGTATCGGTGAAGGTAACGCTGTTGCAAAGGCTTGTGAGGCTATAGGCCGCCAGCCCGAAAGCAAGGGCTCTGTTACAACAACCATGCTCATGGGTTGTGCTATTGCGGAAACAACAGGTATTTACGCTCTTGTTATCGCAATTCTCCTCATTTTCGTTGCCCCCAACATTCTTGTTAACATTCTTGTTAATACAATTCAGGCGTTATAATTATGCAGACTTTAGATGTTATTTCGGTAAACCTCTGGCAGATGCTGGTTTCCCTGCTCAACCTTGTGCTTATTTTTCTGCTTGTCAAAAAGTTTTTTTACAAGCCTGTTAAAAAGATGATAAAGACAAGGGAAGACGCTATAGCCGCAGAATATTTCAAAGCTGAGCAGACAAAATCAGCCGCAGAGGCAGAGAAAGAAGAATACGACCAAAAGCTCTCCGGCGCAAAAGAAGAGGCGGAGGGTATAATTCAGTCTGCCGTAACCCTTGCAAAGCAAAGGGAAAAAGAAATCATTGACGGCGCAAAGGATGAGGCAAGCCTTGTTATGCGCCGTGCCGAAGAGAATGCAAGGCTCGAAATGGTCAAGGCTCAGGACAGCATCAAGAGCGAAATTGTGGATGTCAGCACCCTTCTTACCGAGAAAATTCTCGAAAGAGAGATTAACGCTGAAGACCACAAGGAGCTTGTGGATTCCTTTATTGAGGAAATAGGTGACGGCTATGATTCAAAGCTCTAAAGAATATGCCGAAGCCCTGTTTTCGATAGCTGTTGAAAACAGCAGCCTTGACAGCTATTTAAGCAATCTTTCCGAAGCTGCCGAAATTTTCAAAGAAAACCCCGACTATGTCGAGCTGCTCAGCTCGCCTGCCGTTGAGCTTTCCGAAAGGCTCGGACTAATTGACGCCGCCTTTTCAAAAGGCTTTGAAGAAAACATAGTTTCTTTCTTGAAGGTACTTTGCGAAAACGGACATATGCACGCCATTCTTGACTGCATATCGGAATTTAACGGCTTAGCTGAATTTTATCTGAACAAAACAAAAGCAAAAATATACTATGCTCAGGCTTTGAGCGAGGAGCAGAAGGCTGCTCTTGTTGAAAAGCTTGAAAAAATGAGCCGAAAAAGTATCGAGCCCGTCTATATTGAGGATAGGAGTCTTTTGGGCGGAATCAAAGTTGAAATTGAAGATTTGGTGCTTGACGGCAGCGTTAAGAAACGCATTAAAACGGCGAAAGAGGTGATTAACAAGTGAGTAATCCTGCCGAAATCAGCAAAATTATCAAAAGCCAAATTGAAAATTACAAGGCCAAGGTTGAAATGACCGAAACCGGCAAGGTTATCCTTGTTGGTGACGGAATTGCAAGAGTTTACGGTCTTTCTGCCTGCATGGCAAACGAGCTTCTCATATTTGAGGACGGCAGCTACGGCATGGCACAGAATTTAGAAGAGGAAACCGTTTCCGTTGCCGTACTTTCAAACGAAAACGATATAAAAGAGGGCTCATCTGTTAAGAGAACAGGTGAGGTTTTGTCCGTGCCCGTAGGCGAAAAGCTCATGGGCCGTGTTGTCAACGCTCTCGGTGTTCCCATCGACGGTAAAGGCCCTGTTGAAACAACCGAAACCAAGCCCATTGAATCAATAGCTCCCGGCATTATCGAGCGTGAGAGCGTTTCCGTTCCCCTGCAAACAGGTATCAAGGCTATAGACAGCATGATACCCATTGGCAGAGGTCAGCGTGAGCTCATTATCGGCGACCGTCAGACAGGTAAAACGGAAATTGCCATTGATACAATTATAAACCAGAAAAACACAGATGTTATTTGCATTTATGTAGCTATCGGTCAGAAGAATACTTCCGTTGCTCAGCTTGTTTCCGAGCTTGAGAGAAACGGAGCAATGGATTACACCATTGTTGTCAGCGCAACTGCTTCCGAGAGCGCACCCCTGCAGTATATTGCGCCCTACAGCGGCTGTGCAATGGCGGAATATTTCCGTGAGCAGGGCAAGGATGTTCTTATTGTTTATGACGATTTGAGCAAGCACGCCGTTGCTTACCGTTCCCTTTCTCTGCTTATTCGCAGACCTCCGGGACGAGAAGCATATCCCGGCGATGTTTTCTACCTCCATTCACGCCTTTTGGAGCGTGCCGTTTGCATTGCTCCCGAAGAGGGCGGCGGCTCAATCACCGCTTTGCCCATAATCGAAACTCAGGCAGGCGATGTTTCCGCATATATTCCAACTAATGTTATTTCTATCACCGACGGACAGATATTCCTTGAAACCGAGCTTTTCCATTCCGGCATTATGCCGGCTATAAACCCCGGTATCTCCGTCAGCCGAGTCGGCGGTTCGGCTCAGCTCAAGGGTATGAAAAAGGTTTCGGGTGAACTTAAGCTTCTCTATTCTCAGTACCGTGAGCTTCAGTCCTTTGCTCAGTTCGGCAGCGACCTTGACGCAGATACAAAGGCTCGCCTTAATTTGGGTGAACGCATTGTTGAAGTTCTCAAGCAGGGCAGAAATGCTCCCGTTCGTGTAGGCTGTCAGGTTGCCATTGTTTATGCCGTTATCAAAGGCTATCTCAATGATATTCCCGTTTCATCGGTTCGTGAATACGAGCACAGGCTCTTCTTAAAGCTGGAAAATGAATACGGCGAATGGCTCAAGCGAATTGAAGACGGCTTCTTTGAGGCCGAGGATGAAGAAGAGCTGAAAAAGATTCTTTCCGAAGTTAGGATATAAGCCATGGCAGGTAACACAAAAGAGCTGCGGCTGAGAATAAAGAGCGTAAATTCCACCTTGCAGCTCACAAAAGCAATGGAGCTTGTTGCCTCCTCAAAAATACGCAGGGCAAACGAAACCATGCTCAAGGGCAGAGAATACAGAAAGGCTCTTGAGGACATCATTGCTCCGCTGACAAGCAACAAAGAATCGCTCAAAAGCCCCTATATGCGCCAAAGTGACGGCGGCAAAATGCGGCTTATAGTTATCGCAGGCGACCGCGGACTTGCAGGCGGCTACAATTCAAATGTATTCAAGCTCTGCTTGGACTATCCCGATGCTGAGATTATAGCTATCGGCAGGCGAGCTTGCGACAGATTTAAGAAGCCCTTTATTTCTTCCGAGCATTTTTCATTTGCAGACGCCTCGGCTCTGGCTAAACAGCTCTGCGAGGATTTCAAGGAAGAAAAGTTTGATAAATTAGGTGTAATCTACACCCGGTATATATCCGTTATGTCAAGCAAGGCTGAATTTTATCAGCTTCTGCCCTTTGAAAAAGCAGAGAAAAACAGCAATGTTGGCACGGTTTTCGAGCCTGACGAGCTGACCGTTCTCAACAACACCGCCATTGAATATGTTGCAGGTGTTTTAACTACCCTTGTGCGCGAAAGCTTTGCTTGTGAGGTTTCGGCAAGAAGAATCGCAATGAATTCCGCCGGTAAAAACGCCGAGCAGATGATTGACGATTTAAGCTTGCAGTATAACCGCGCAAGGCAGAGCGCAATTACCGGCGAGATTACGGAAATTGTTGCCGGCAGCGGAAATTAAGAGGTGAAAGTTTTGAAAAATAAAGTTTTCGGCAAGGTTATTCAGGTAATGGGTCCCGTTGTTGATGTCCGTTTCCCCGAAGGAGCATTGCCCAATATATTAAACGCATTGACCGTTCCCCTCAAAGGTGGAAAGCTGACCGTTGAGGTTGCTCAGCATATAGGCAACAACACTGCTCGCTGTATCGCAATGGCATCAACCGACGGCTTGCAGAGAGGCGTTGATGTTGAAGATACGGGCGCACCCATATCCGTGCCCGTAGGCAGAGAAACATTGGGAAGAATTTTCAATGTTTTGGGCGAGGCTGTGGATAATCTTCCCACTCCCGAAACCAAGGAGCGCCATGTAATTCACCGTGCGCCTCCCGAATATAAAGAGCTTGCTACCTCTGCGGAAATTTTTGAAACAGGTATCAAGGTCATTGACCTTATCTGCCCCTATTCAAAGGGCGGTAAAATCGGCCTTTTCGGCGGCGCAGGCGTTGGCAAAACAGTTCTTATCATGGAGCTTATCAATAATATCGCCAAGGAGCACGGCGGTATCTCCGTTTTCTCCGGCGTCGGTGAGCGTACCCGTGAGGGCAACGATTTGTATAACGAAATGAAGCAGTCCGGCGTTATCAATAAAACTGCGCTTGTATACGGACAGATGAACGAGCCTCCGGGAGCAAGAATGAGAGTTGCTCTTTCGGGTCTTACTATGGCTGAATATTTCCGTGATGAAGAAAAGCAGGATGTTCTTCTGTTTATCGACAATATTTTCCGCTTCACTCAGGCAGGCAGTGAGGTTTCTGCGCTTTTGGGCAGAATGCCCTCTGCCGTTGGCTATCAGCCCACACTTGCAACGGAAATGGGTGCTTTGCAGGAGCGTATTACCTCCACAAAGCACGGCTCAATTACATCAATTCAGGCTGTTTATGTGCCTGCCGATGACTTGACTGACCCTGCTCCCGCAACAACCTTTGCTCACCTTGACGCAACAACTGTTTTGGCGAGAAGCATTGCCTCTCAGGGTATTTACCCTGCAGTTGACCCCCTTGAGTCTACAAGCCGTATTCTTTCCCCCGATATAGTCGGCGAGGAGCATTACGCAGTTGCCAAGGAAGTTCAGCGTATCTTGCAGCGATATAACGAGCTTATGGATATTATCGCAATTATGGGTATGGATGAGCTGTCCGATGAAGATAAGCTTTTAGTTAACCGTGCAAGAAAGATTCAGCGTTTCCTTTCTCAGCCCTTCGATGTTTCGGAGAAATTCACAGGCATTAAGGGCACATATGTGCCGATTTCCGAAACAGTCAGAGGCTTCAAGGAGATTATCGAGGGCAAGCACGATGATTTGCCCGAATCTGCCTTCCTGTTTGTCGGCACTATTGACGAAGCCGTTGAAAAAGGCAGGGGCAAGGCATGAACACTTTTAACCTGACCGTTGCTTCCCCTGACGGAAATAAATTTAAGGGCGAGGTAATAAAGCTGGATGTGAGAGGCGTTGAGGGCGAGCTTGCCGTTATGGCAGGGCATATTCCTTTCGTAACAAGCGTTGCGGCAGCGCCCTGCACCATTCATATCAGCGAGAACGAAAAAATAAAAGCCACTTGCGACGGCGGACTGCTCTCGGTAGATACCGACAGCGTAACACTGATTTCAGGCTCTTTTGAAATTAAGTAAAACAAAATTTAAACCAAAACCGTGTTCGGTGTCCAAGTGCCGAATACGGTTTTTTATTATTATAATTCGGTGCAATAGAACTATGAATAAAATTGCCGCTATCGGCAGAAATATAGGCAAAAACAGTTTAGTAAAATTTGATTTTTGCCGATAATAGCAACAAGGAAAACAAGCAAAACCCGAAAACTGCTGCGGAATAAATTAGTCAATAATCAAAAAATTAACAATAATAAAATTGAAATGAAAATCAATAATAATAGAGCAAACGCAAATGAAAATTTCTAAGCAAAGGAGTGTATTTTGACATGGCAAAGAGCAATTCTAAGAGTGTAGTGCCTGAAGCACGCGAAGCACTCGACAGATTCAAGATGGAAGCTGCAAGCGAGGTCGGCGTAAATCTCAAGCAGGGTTACAATGGTGACCTTACTTCTCGTGAAGCAGGTTCTGTAGGCGGTCAGATGGTTAAGAACATCTTCCCCGTACGAACCTTTCATTTTTCACGAAATTACCGTTGGCTCGACGGCCATTCAAAGGAGTTTTTATACGAGGTTTCTTTGGCGGTTTAACATAGTGAATACTATAAACTGCGAGCGAGAATGTTGAAAGTCGTGGAAGAATAATTGATGAAGAAAGATCCGGATTGCCTGGGGTAGTCCGGGTCGGTTTTATTTAATAGATACAAAGAATATTTGTAGTTTATATATTAATGTTCGTCGTAAAAAGTGTAATGATTATTCTAAAACTCGTTGAATTTTTTGTGAAAGTGTGATATACTATGGACATAGTATAATAATGGGGGTGCGTATATGTACCGAATTGCTATTGAAAAGTTGTTAAAATGGAAAGAAAGTAAACGCCGTAAGCCTTTAATTATCGAAGGCGCACGTCAGGTCGGCAAGACCTGGTTGATGAAAGAATTTGGTAAGCAGGCGTATGCGGATACCGTGTATATCAATTTTGACTCCAATTCCAGAATGGCAGAGCTGTTTGCTTGTGATTTGGATACCGGGCGTCTGATTATGGGCTTGGAACTGTATGTCGGACATAAAATCGATCCTGAGAATTCATTGCTGATCTTTGACGAAGTGCAAGAAGTTCCGAGAGCGTTGGCATCCCTTAAATACTTCTATGAAAATGCGCCGCAGTATCACATTATATGTGCCGGTTCGTTGCTCGGTATTGCCTTACACCAAGGTACTTCATTCCCCGTAGGTAAGGTAGATTTCTTGAAGCTTTTTCCTCTTTCTTTTAAGGAGTTTTTGCTGGCAACCGATAAGGAGCGATTTGCCGAACTGCTTGATAAACAGGATTTTCAAATGATTACAAGCTTTAAGCAGACTTATATTGATGCTTTGAAGCACTATTATTTTGTTGGCGGAATGCCCGAAGTAGTACAAAGTTTTGCAGAGAACAAGGACTTTAACGAGGTTCGTGAAATTCAAAAGCGAATCCTTGCTGCATATGAACAGGATTTTTCTAAGCACGCTCCGAATGAAATCGTGCCGAGACTCCGTATGCTTTGGAACAGCATCCCTTCTCAGTTGGCGAAAGAAAACAAAAAGTTTATCTACGGTCTTGTTCGGGAAGGTGCCCGTGCAAAGGATTATGAAACTGCAATTATGTGGCTGAGCGATTGCGGTCTTGTTCATAAGGTCAGCCGTGTCAATGCGGCAGGCATCCCATTGCGTGCGTATGAGGACTTGAAAGCATTTAAGCTGTTTGTGGTAGATGTCGGACTTCTTGGTTGTATGGCCGGACTTCGTCAGCGTACTCTGCTTGACGGCAACGACCTTTTTGTTGAATTCAAGGGCGCTCTTACAGAACAGTACGTATGTCAGCAGTTAAAAGCCATCGAGGATTTGGATGTTTATTACTACACCAACGATAGGGGTTCCTGCGAAGTTGACTTTGTTGTTGATACGGGTGAGCTGATTGTTCCTGTAGAAGTAAAGGCAGAGGTGAACCTTAGAGCTAAGAGCCTGAAAACCTATCAGGAAAAGTTTTCACCCGAAGTTTCTGTCCGCACATCTATGGTGGACTATAAAAAAGAAGAATGGCTCGTCAATCTGCCGCTGTATGCGATAGATCTTATCAAAACCCTTGGCTGACCCGTGGAGCATTTCCATGTCTAAAGACACCAATAAAAATCTCGGCAAAGGGAAGAGGTAAATAACCTACCGAAGACAAATGAAGCTGTTGAAAATTGAATACAGACATAAAAATATCCGTCCATTGATACATCTTGGACGTGTATTTCAGCCTGTCGAAAAAGCTGGACTTTTTCGACAAGCTGAGCTCCCTCAATGAGGGAGCCTTATGCCGTAAACAAAAAGGCAAGAGCCACCAATATTCCTTACCGATTTTTCATTATTCACTATTAATTCTTACCTACATTATCCTTCCCTGGGAAAACAGATTTGCAAATATGCACATTCAAAAGTAAAAAAAGACCGTTAACCACGGCTTGGCGGTGACGGTCGTTTTGCTTTTTGCCCTTTATACGACAGTGAAATTCAGCAGCATATCGCTTGGTTGGCGATGTGTATAAATGTGAAAGAATTCTTTTGTACATTTTTGGCATTGTGTGCAAAATATCGTTGTGCTAAAATTATTTTGTAAATATAATAAAAAGGTGTAATTATGGTGAAACATGCAGAAAATCTAAATCAACCTAATGTAATGTATAATGACAGCATTGGCTACTATATTGTGCCGTTTAAAATAAATAAGCATAAGTATTCTGCACTCAAAAAGCATTTGACTAAATTCAGTGCAGAGGATAATGATGTTTCAGAAAACCGATTTCGCAACTGCAGATATGTTTTTAAAAGCATAAGAGATATTTACCAAGGCTGTGACTACTTTAAAATTGATTTTAATCTCTTAAAAGCTGAAATGGTTGACGGCGAGACGACTTTTGAAAAAATTCTTCCGCTTGAGTCAGCGGATGAAGGAAGACGTTTCGCTGCGAGGGTTGACGAAATATCAGCTTTTTTAACGAATAAAGCAAAAGGTTATCTTGTATTCAAAATCAACTATTGTGATATGACCCTCGAACAAATAGAGAGTTTTGCTTACTTTTTCAGACATATTGCTAACTCTACACCTTTTAATTCAACCTTTGCACAGGTTTCCTGCCATATCCTTGGTGTGAAGGATTACGAGGATTTTAAGAAAGATAAAAATGACTTTGTCAGTCTTTTTTACTATATGCCGTTTAAAAATACATACGTATGCGATGTTTTACAGCTTATATGCCGTAAAATACCTGAGAGCAGCCGTGAATCACACCTGATTTGCCTTGGCAGAGGGTATAAGGACCTTGGAATGACAGAGAACAACTATATAAAAGACAGTCGCCACGATATGGAGCTGAAATCAAACAAGTATGCGACATGGGTAGGCAGTCCGGGCGTTTTGACCTGTGTGCTTGAGGAAGAGAATAACTTTACCCGTTACACGCAGAGTAATGTTGAAAATGATCATCTCTGTCTCTATCTGACTCTGCAAAACCAACGGCATACGCTGCTTTATTTTATGACGGATGCCGTGAATAACCAAAAGCGGCCTGGAAAACTGATAAAGGCTCAGCGTAAGCTCAACGATTTTAAACTGGCAGAGTCGTTTAAGGTTGTTTCAAATGAGTACTCGTATCAAAACATTTACGATAAAATGTATGCAATACTTGATATAGACAAGCTGACAGAGGATATCAGCGACGTTTCGGCTAATGCATCTGAACAGAAAAACAAAAACATCGAGCGCCTTTTCAGTATATTTACCGTTATTGCCGCAATTGAAACATTCTATAATATATTCGGCGTGCTTGTCCCTATGATTGTCGATGCAAGATGCGGAGATATAGCAGAAGATTTCTGGCTGCAAATTATTATAGTGGTTGTATGTGTTGGAGTTTCATTGCTTTTGACGATTCTTTGTTTGTTTATACCTAAGCTGTGGCATAAAAGAAGATAAATTTTTTAAGGAGATAAAATGCAGATAAAATTAATATTCAAGCCCGATGAGCCTTTGGCAATTCCGCTTAACTACAATTATCAGCTTCAGAGTGCTGTATATGCAAAGCTGGCTGAAATATGTGTTTCGGATTTCTGGCATGACAACGGCTTCGGTGACACCGAGACATTTAAGTTTTTTGCGTTCAGTCCTTTGTTGGGCAATTATATTATTGAAGATAAGAAAATTGTTTTCACCGACACAATTTCGATCGAAATAAGAAGCCCTTTTTTTGATTTCTGCGATGATTTACAAAGGAGCTTTGAGCTCAAACCGTCAATCAAGCTTTTTGATACGGACCTTCCGATATCAGGTGCATTCCTGACAAACCAGCATATCAACGAAGAATCTGCCTGTTTCAGAACGGTTTCGCCGATTGTTTTATACACAAGAGATGAATATGACAAAATGCATTTTATTTCTCCTGCTTCTTCGCAGTTTGTTGACCGACTTCATGAAAATTTCTATAAGAAATATAAAACGGCATTTGATACGCAACCGCCCGAGCTGGAAATAAGGGTAACGGAAATTGGTAAGAAGATTGTAACCAAATATAAAGAAGTATGGCTTACCGGATATAACTGTGACCTTGATATTACTGCACCATCTGAGGCATTGGAGTTTATTTACGACTGCGGTTTAGGTGAAAGAAACAGTCAAGGTTTCGGATTGATGAGATTACTATAAAGGATGTATAACTATGAAAACAGTAAAGTCATTTGTGGGCGGTCACTCGGTAATGATTTTCAAAGACTGTGTTTTTGATGAAAAAATCAGAAAATACCGCGGCGGAACTCTTGTTGCGGAAATTCCGTACAGCGGTCGGCTTCTGAATGCTCATTTTAAGCAGGATGATGCTGAAGCTATAGTGTACGATGGCATTGAGGTTCCGACAAGAACTCCGCCGATATATACCGATGTTGATGAGTTGCCGGATAATTCGGAATGTGACTTCTGCATTGTTTCCGCTCTTTATGTGGCTGCTTGCAAGGAACTGGGAAAGGATACATCAAGACTCCTGACAATCGGTTCACCCGTTGCAGATGATGCAGGGCATGTAATCGGAACAACAGCATTAAACAGAAACTAACTGAGGAGAGAAAATGTGGCTGCAATTATTTCTTTTTTAAGCTCGTACAACAAGACAAGTACACTGGAAGAATATAAACTGCCTGACGGAAAAAGCATTTTAAAAGGTACCTTCACAAATGAAGTGCCGATAAATTATCTGATAAGCAGAGCAGTTGCAGAAAAAGAAAAGGACGAAAAAATCAAACTGATATTTATAGTTTCCAAGGTTGTATTTGAACATAAAAACCCTATAGAAATAGTTGAAAACGTTAAGGATGACAAAGGAAACATAATCAGCCGAAAAATAATACATTCATATAACGGCAAGGACAACCAAGGAATAAGTCAATACGAATACTATTGCCAGTGGTTTGCCGAGTTAATGAATGCCAATGATTATAAAGGAATCAGGTGGGAGATAGTTGCTGTACCGTATGATTATCGTAAGGATGATGTCAGTAATAATCCTCTCGGCGATCTTGAAATTGCAAATAATCTATATTTGAATATTTCACAGGCGACAAAGACAGAAAAGAAAATTTATATAGATTACACGGGTGGTTTCCGTGATATGAATTATCTTGTTGCAACACTGATTCAGTACTTCAAAATAGCCGGAGAAAAATGTCAAAATATAGTGTACAGCGCTCAAAGCGGAACTCTGAAAGAGATTAACTACATATACAAAATCAATGAAATAATCCGAGGAGCAGATGACTTCGTTTCGACCGGCAATATTACTCAGTTGAAAAGCTTTTTTGAGCCGACAGCCGAAGAGACGAAAACAGCGGATCCACGGGTTTTAAAAATCATTAACAGTATCGATAAATTTACGAAGGCATTAAGTATCAGTCAGCTCGATAAAATAGACGATTACAAAAGAGATGTTGAGGAAAGTATTTCTGAGTATGACAAAAACAGAATTTCTTCTGATTTGTATACAAATATTTTCACTCTTTTGTTTGACAAAATCAAAGAAAGTCTGCATATAGGTTCCGGTAAAAAATGGGGGTACATTGAAATTGTAGAATGGTGTGTTGATCATGGTTATTTGCAACAAGCGTTTACAATTTATGTTGAAAAAGTTCCTCAGATTTATCTGGATGCCGGAATAAAAGAAAAGCTACCTGAAAGTCGAGCCCAAAAGACTGATATGCAGCTCAGAGGAAAAAGTACCGAGAGTACGCTTTTTTATACTGAATTCTGGGATTCCTTCTGTGGCATCAGAAAAATTTTTGAAGAATTTGCAGAAAAAATAGAGGTAACATTTAAATCGTCTGATGATAAACGTTCTGTTTATAATAGGTTTATTTGCTACAACATTGAGAAATCAGATGTTTTTTCTGATGAAGAGAAAGAATGTTTAGTGAATCTCAGAAAGGAAATTAAAGAGCATAATTTTGGTGAAGCATTTGATGATTTCGGCGTTTATATTTCGCAGAAAAAATTAGAAGAGACTGAGGATAAAGAAGGTTTACTGTATACGACAGTTTTTTACGACTGTAAAAAGTTAGCTTATCAGCTGTTAAAGAAGTACAGCGGTACAGAGAAGATGAAATTGGCTGCTGTAAACAGACTGGACGCAAAATATTCTGCTTTGTCGTCGATTATGAGAATATATCTTGCCGTGAAAATAATGAGAAATCATATGAGCCACGCAATCGGCGAAGGAAAGCCGCAAGAAAAAGCGGCTATCATAAAAGTTTTTGAACAAGAAGGGTTTCTTGAGCAAGCTTCGGTTAAAGATGTGTTCGGATATGACTATGCATTGGCGCTAATAAAAAAAGGTATTGAAATAACTAAGAATATCGAAAAAACACCCTTGTTCCCTTGAGTTAATGTAGAAATCGGAGGAAAAACGAATGATGGAGTATAATTATTGTTTAGCTTTATATGATTTCGCTTCAAAGCAGGAGTTTATTTACAGAACTTCGAAAATCAGAGAGATTTCAGGTGCTTCAGCGTTGCTGGCTGGAATTTTTAAGAAATTCCCGAAAATGCTTGGCGATAAGGTTAATATGAAATACGATTTTGA
This sequence comes from uncultured Oscillospiraceae bacterium, assembly GCA_949297075.1. Classification (GTDB taxonomy): domain Bacteria; phylum Bacillota; class Clostridia; order Oscillospirales; family Acutalibacteraceae; genus UBA8612. The sequence continues at coordinate 28,416 of CASFRX010000064.1, forward strand.
CCAATCGTTTACACTTGAGGGTTTTGCTGAAAGTAACATTGATGCTGAGGCTCTGTATGATGGTGGCGGAAGCTTGATGGTTCTTTTTAAATCAAAGGACAAGTATATTGAAGCTAATCGATTGATTTCGGAGAACATATTGATAAATTATCCTTCACTATCTTTAATCGTTTGTTGTGCACCCTTTGGCGGTAACTTCAAAGAGGACAGGGCTGCTCTGTATGCTGAGAGCAACAAAAGAAAAAACTTTTATCCGGCAAGTGACCTTTCTGCTGTTACACCTATGTCACAGATTGATCCTATGACGTTTTTGCCTGTGACTCGAAAAAAGGCTTATCCTTATGAGCAGTCACTTTCGGCAGACAGGGTTGCAAAACAAAGCCATTTTAATCCTAAAGAAGAGGATAAGCTGGAAAATCTGGAGGGCATGACCGCAGTAATTTATATAGACGGTAATGCTATGGGTCAAAGACTGAAGAAATGTGAGAGCGAAGATTATAATAACGGGGTGGCAATGCTCAGGAGCTTTTCTGAAAATGTCAACAGATTGTTTGTTGTTGAACCACTTAAAGCTATATCCGAAGCTGTAGGGGATACCGGTTACCGTCAAGTAATCGGCGGCGGTGATGAAATAACAATTATTTGTAAGGCTGAAAAAGCTTGGGAACTCGTTTGTAAGTATTTTGAAATATTAAGAAGAGAGCCGCTGGAAATAACCAATGCAGAAGGTGTGGTTGTTGATAAGAGTGAGTGTAACTCTTGTGCAGGTATAGCAGTCTTCCATTCCAAAATGCCCTTCAGTATTGCTTATGAAATTGCTGAGGCTGCGTGTGAATCAGCTAAAGAAAAATCACGTATCGACAATAAAGATTATGTTGATTTTTATTTCTGCCATGCCGGTGTAACAAATGATTTTAAAACTCTCAGAGAAGCTGAGCAAAAGCATGCTACAGCAAGGCCTTATAGCGTTAGTGAAGCAATAGAAATCTTTACGGAGAAGGCTCCTGTTTTGCAGAATGCAGAGCGGTCTAATGTGAAATCTCTGGGTAGTGCCGCACAGGAAAGTTACGAACGTTATTTGTTGGAGGTAAAGCGCGTCAATGCTTATTTACCTCAGGGGTCGCAAAAACTTATGGGTACAGAAGAGGAAATGAAAGTAATATACGATATGGCTGAGTTTTATGATCTTTGGTTTACAAAGGAGGGTAAAACAAATGAAAAAGATTCTTGAGATAAAGTTACTTTCAGATCTTTGCGTTGGTGTCGGAAAACATTTTGCAGCTACAATAGATCTCGATACAGCTACTGATAAATATGGCATACCATATATTCCATCAAGACGATTAAAGGGTTGCATGCGTGAGGTGGCTCAAATGATTGGCATCAGTGCGGAGAAAATCGATGCAATCTTTGGTAAAAGCGGCTCAGAAAAGCCCGGATCACTGTGTTTGAATGACGCAAGAATAGAAAACTATACTTCTGCTGTTCAAGAACTTGAAACGGCAGAAATAATCAACCCTGCAGTTGTTACGGAGCTGTTTTGCTCGGTGCGAGGGGAGACAGCTGTAGAGAAGGATACTGCAAAGAAAGGAACTTTGAGATTTATAAGAGTTGTAAACAAGGTTTCACCAATCGATTTGCAACCTATGAAGTTTGTAGCGGAAATAGAGTTTGATGACAGCTTAGAGACTGATATTACAAATATATGCAACGGCCTTAGAAATATTGGATATCACCGTAACAGAGGCTTGGGTGCCGTTTCGTGCAGGCTTATTGAAAGTAAAGAGAGTTTTGAACTTAATGATTTTGAGTTTGAAGACGATGAAGAATATGAATTCATCTATCTTGCAGAACTTCAGAATGACATAATGCTTCCCTCAAACGATGCAAATAATACTTTGGATTTTGTTCCGGGCACTGCAGTTATGGGTGCTTTGGCTTCAAAATACAACGGCTCAGATTTTAACGATGTTTTTCTTTCGGGTAAAGTTCGATTTGGAAATCTTTATATTTCCGACAAAAACGGAACCGATTATATTCCAACGCCTAGATTTTTGGCCAAAATAAAAGTTCCAGTAAGCAATAGCGACAAAGGCGTAAAGAATCTTATTGCAGATAATGACAAAAGAGTATTAGGGGAAGACATTCCGCAATACAAAGTATTGAAAAAAGGATATGTTAATTCAGTGCACGGTTATAAAAAGCCCAAGGTTAAGGTTGTATATCACAATGCTGTTTGTGAAGGCGGAGAAGGGCTTTATACACAACACTGTTTATGTAGCGGACAATTTTTTAAAGGGTCAGTTACCGCAAGCGGAAGTTTGATGAAAAAGATTTATCCGTTGTTCGCAAGCGGTACAATTTCTTTTGGCAGAAGTAAAACAGCTCAGTATGCCCGTTGTAAAATCCACCCTCAGATTCCTGTAAAATGTTCGGCGGATACAGTTGCGTTATCGGCCGGTCAGACGGCTGCTTATGTATGTGAATCAGATGTCGTTTTGACTAACGAAGCAGGTGTGTTTACGACGGATATATCTGCACTGATTGCAGGTGTGGGCTTGCCGAGTGAGATCAAAATTCGTAAAGAAACAAGTATTGCTACAAAAACGGTGTCAGGTTATAATGCGAAATGGAATCTTAAAAAACCGCAGTTCCCCGTCATCTGTGCAGGTAGTGTGATTGTTTTTGTTACCGAAGAAGTTGAGATTAAAAATGCTGTAATGTATATCGGTGAAAAAACGAACGAAGGCTTTGGAAAGGTCAGGCTTCTGCCTGATGCTGCAAAATTTGCTACAGATAGCTTTGAGCCCGAAGACAATTTAGCTTCGGCTTCGGGCGATTTACTGGTTTCAAAGATAGAAATGAGAAAGCTTGATGACAGAATTATTGAAAAGGCGATATGCAACTGTCAAGAATTAGGCTTTGAAAAAAGAACAGTGCTTAACTCTTCTCAGGTTGGCAGATTGTTGCTTATGTGCAAACAATCTGTTGATTACTCTGATTTTGAAAGTAGAGTTAATAGTATAAAAACAGATTCTGTCCGGGACACAGCAGAAAAGCTTTTGGGTAAATCAAAGATTGAATTGATCATACACGAGATAAGTGAGGGCACTTGTTTTGAAGAAATGTTAACTGACTCTTCAAACAGAGATGAAGCTTTGGTGTGGAGCAAGCAGAAAAAGTACATACTTACATTTCTGACTGTTGCAAAATACAGATTGAAGGAGGCTAAATGAAAGTGAAAAACAGAGTGTATTATAAAATTGATATCGAACTGATTTCGCCTCTCTCTGTCGGCTCCGGTGAAAATGCCCAGACGGATAAGGATGTTATTGTTGATAGCTTAGGAAATCCGTTTATTCCTGCAACTGCAATTGCAGGCGTGTTAAGAAGTTATATCAAGAAGAAAAATCAAATAACAGCAGATAATATTCCGCTTGACAATGCTATCTTTGGTTACATTTCTTCAGAATGGTTAACTGAAGATGAAAAGAATTATTCAGAAAAGCCGAGTTGTATAAGAGTTTATGATGCTTGCTGTACTGACGGAACCACTTGTTGTATTACTACACGTGACAGCGTTAAGCTTGAAAAAAAGATAGCGGTAGAAGGTGCAAAGTTTGATATGGAAGTGGTTGAAACCGGTGCAATGTTTACCGGCTATATCGAATTGCTTTCCGATGAGACATGGTGTGTTAATGCTGTAGAAGAAGCTTTGGCGGCTGTTCACATAGGCAAAGTTTCTGTTGGTTCAAAAACAAGCCGTGGTTATGGTAGACTTGGCTTGGCTGTTAAAAAACGAGTTATTTCAGATGTTCAAGAGTGGCTTGAGTTTAGAATGTTTGATGATGAGGCTTGGATCGAGGCAGATGCAGTAGATCTTGATAACAGAGCGGAAAAGTTTGAATTTACTGCACAGCTGGAGCTTGTTGGCGGTATTTCGGTAAGAAAGTATACGACAACTGTCAGCGATAACGGTGAAAGTATGCCTGATTATCAGTCTTTGGCGCTGGAATCAAATTCAGATGCTGTGGTAATACCCGGAACATCATGGGCCGGTGCATTTAGGAGCAGGTTTTCTGAAGTTGTTGATTTAACTACGGTTAAAAGCGTGTTTGGTGATGTTGAACCTAAAACAAATTTCACGCAAAAGTCTAAGATTATGTTCGGTGAGAGTGTTTTTTCTGGAGGTACTTATAAAATCTCTACACGAAATGCCATTGACAGATTTTCCGGTGCAACAAAAGACGGTGTCTTATACACTGAAAAAACATATTATTACGGTTCTACAGAGCTGAATATCTCTTTTACAGATAAGCCGAATAAAAATGTTTTATGGGCTTTAGGCGTTTGCTTGGCTGATTTGCATAACGGTTTTCTTGCCGTAGGCGGTCTGACATCTGTCGGAAGGGGTCTGTTTAAAATTGCATCGTTAGATCTTAACGGCAAAAAATTAAATCTTGACAATATAGAAGAAGGAAATATCGATGAATGGGTCGAGGAGGTGTACGGTGCATGAGTAACATAATGAATGAACAGCAGCTTGTTGAAAAGTTGCGTAGTTTTAGTGACAGATATATTCTTGCTATCCGGACCGATAAAGCCGACTTTGAAACCCATATAGACAGTGCTGACAATCTGCTTGAAGTACGAGCTTTTAATGAAAACGGTGAGTTTAGAGCATACCGCAGCCTGGTGGGTGACGAATTCAAAGTGCGTGAAATTGACGGTAACGACGGCACATATGCCGACGGTTATTTTGACGAAAGACATTATCTTGATATAGATACTGCTAAAACAGATAAAATGGATGACGGATTTGTTTACACGACCGGGGGTGGCAGATTTACAATGCCTGCTTCAGCAGGTAAATTGTTGAAGGTAAGATACTATTATATGTTTGATGAAGACGGCATAGCACGCAAGTACGATTGGCGTCTCGTCGGTTTTACGGATAAGGAGGGTGAGTAATGGCGAGACTGTATCCTGATGATAATAATAAATTTATTAACCCTTACAACTTTATTTCGCTAACCTCTGAGGTTGAAAGAAAACAGGAAGAATACGGTGCGGAAGAAAGAACCTTGACCGGGTATATATCCTGCAAGATGAGAGTTGCCGATATGCTGGCTCTGCCTGACAGAAGTGCTGAGGATAAAAACAAGCCCGGCCACTTCGACTTTTATAAAATCGACGACAAGCCCGTTATTCCCGGCAGCGAAATAAGAGGCTGCATAAGGTCTGTTTACGAGGCAGTAACCAAAAGTTGTTTGTCGGTAATAAACAACAATATTCTTTCTGGCCGTCTGATGAGCCCCGAAAACGACATACAGCCCGGCATATTAATGCACGAAAATAACGAATGGGTAATATACGAGGCTGAAAAGCTTGCAAATGAAGGTGCGGAAAGGGCGGTTCTGGAAAGAGAATGGCGTGACTTTTTCGGAAAAGACTTCAAAAAGACATATTTCTATATCCGTTCAAATAAGCCTGCTTATAAGTGTACGAGAGAAGATATAGAAAGGTTTAAAAACTTGCTCGATATATATATTGAAAACAGCAAGAGCGATAAAAAATCTGAAGCTAAGAAATATTGTGAAATTCTGAATGAAATGAAAAAAGCAATAGCTAAAAAAACTGTATCCCTGTCTTCTATAAATTGGATGATGACGACGAGCTGAGCTATTTTTCACCTGCTCAGATTTCGCGCCGAGTATTTAAAAATACGGTAACCAAGCTTCTCGGTCCGCACGCTAATGATTGCGGCAAGGGCAACGGTTACTGCCCCGCCTGCCGAATTTTCGGCACGCTCGGCAACGATAAGCCCAAGCAGTACCCGCTTGCTTCAAGGGTCAGATTCAGCGATGCAACGGCTAACGATAAAATCAGAATTAACGACAGCTACATTAATTTCCCCGAGCTGTCTGCACCCAAAATCACGTCCGTTGAGTTCTACTCGTCAAAAGGCGACCTGCAAACCAACGTGCGTCAGTGGACTTACGATGATTACGGTGTTACTCTCAACGGCAGAAAGTTTTACTATCACAGCACGCCTAAACGGGAAAAAGAGCTCGGCGAAAGATCGATTGCTACAAAGCCGGTTTGTGCAAGCGAGGGTGGCGAGTTTTCGTTCAAGGTTTATTTTGATAAAATAAGCTTATCAGAGCTTGTGAAGCTTCTGTGGGTTTTAACTGTTGGTGAGAATGATCCGCAAAGCAGGATGATGCATAAGCTCGGCTACGGCAGACCCGTAGGCTATGGCAGTGTTAAAATTACCGTTGATGAGGTTGTTGAGCACAGCATAGGAAACGGAACTTATAATCTCTCGTATAAGAGCTTTTCCGATTACGGCGTAAGCGATGCCGCTTTTGCGGAAAAAGAAGCTCTTGCCAAGTTTAAACTGATTGCAAATTATGATTATGTCAGCGGACAGAAGGTGTCATACCCGGTTGCTGATACAAAAAATCTCAATGACAAAAATCCGACAGCTCATTTTCATTGGTTTGTCGGAAACCGCCGCTTCGGTGAATTTAAATATGTATTGCCGAAGCTGACAACTGACCCTAGGGCGTTGAGCTTGCCTGCTATGGTGGGTAGCTTATCAAACTATTCACAAGACAATCAAGGTCAACAAGGCAAACAGCGTAACGGAAACAACGGTTACAAAGGCTTTGACTTCAGCAAGTTTGTTATGGGGTGCGAGTATGTAGCAACGGTTACCGGTATCAAAAACGACAAATTTGTTTGGATTGAAGTTGAAGGAGAGAGGACAAGTGTTTTTGGTAAGCTTAAAAAAGGCGATGTAATTAAGGTTATTTATAAAGGTAAAAACCAAAAAGACGATAAGTTCCCTCGTTTTGAAGTGGCCAAGTGAGGCGACACATTAAAATAAAACTAACCGTTTCGCATAGTGTTTATGAACAACATTATGTGAAGCGGTTTTTGGTATATTATATATGGAATTTGTTGGCAGATTTTAAAGCCGCTTACTGAACACGGTGAGCGGCTTTTGTCGTGCATAATTGTAAATTGATTTCACTGGAAGGGTGAGGTAGGGTTGTAGGGAAAGGATTATTATGGCAACTTTAGAGATTGTTTCAATCCCCCAGAGGAGGTAAGATAGCCTCTGATTAAAGAGCTTATAAGAAAAACTAAATGTTTCAATCCCTCAGAGGGGGTAAGATAGAAATACTGTCCGAAATGTGAGATATTCATAAGGCAGTGTTTCAATCCCTCAGAGGGGGTAAGATAGAACAACATTTTGTTATACGAACATAATAACACACAACTTATAGCTTGTCAAGGTGAAGTTTTTTCATAAAACGACTTTTCCTCTGCGTTGTAAATAGATGTGACCCATTTTGGGCAAAAAATAAGTCAAAATATAGTACAATGTTTTTGAA
>CASFRX010000065.1 GCA_949297075.1 uncultured Oscillospiraceae bacterium
ATGCTACACTTTTTCCTTCTGTGTCCGGTATAATATGCACATCCAAATTCGGCGTACTTGCAATTAACTTTTCTGTAAGCGTAGGTTTAGAGAATATGCTCCTTCGGGTTGCAGCGCTCCTGCCAATCACGATTTTCGACACGCCCGACAGCCTTGCAAACTCAGCTATTTGAAAAGGTACATCTTCCCCGTACACAGTTTCGATTTTTGCGCCGAGCTGTTCCGCAAGACGCATATTGCTCCGCAGTCGCTTTACATCTTCCTCGGACATGACCTGATAATCAGGGGTTTCCACAAACAGCGCGGTAAAAGCACCCTTAAAGGCATTCGCCATTCGGGCAGCAGTACGAATGATTTTGGGATTGGACGGCGATGATGAAAGGCAGACAAGGATATGCTCGTCCGTATGATAATCGCTGTGGCTTTTAATTCTTACAGCTTCGGTAAGCAGATTTACTCTATCAGCGCAGCGTCGCAAAGCAATTTCACGAAGCGCCGTAAGATTTTCCACGGTAAAGAAATTCTCTGTTGCACGCTCAGCCTGAGTCGGGTTATAAACTTTACCCGCTTGCAGCCGTTCAATCAATTCCTGCGGCTCAATATCAACAAGCTCAACCTGACCGGCATTATCAAATACCGAATCGGGGATACGCTCGTGTACCATAATGCCCGTTATAGATGCAACGGTGTCATTGAGACTTTCAATATGCTGAACATTTACCGTGGTATAAACATCTATTCCCGCATTAAGCAGCTCTTCAATATCCTGATAACGCTTTGTATGTCGGCACACAGGCGCATTGGTATGGGCAAGCTCATCCACAAGGATTAACTGTGGGTGCCTGGCAAGCGCAGCATCAAGATTAAATTCCGAAAGAGTAATTCCGTTATATTCCGAAACAAGATTCGGAAGACATTCCAGCCCGTTTACAAGTGCAGAGGTCTGCGGACGGGCGTGCGGTTCAATGTAACCTGCAACAACATCAACACCGCGCCTCTTTGCCGAACGTGCGGCTTTCAGCATAGCATAGGTTTTGCCTACGCCTGCGGCATATCCGAAAAATATCTTTAAATGCCCGCGATTAAGGCTTTGTTCTTCCTTTTCAATTTGCTTCAAAATCTGTTCCGGGCTTTGCCTTGTTTCGTCCATAAAAACACCTCCTGTAAGTCTCATATTTTAAGAGAGCGAAATTAAAAGAATTTTTTCCTTTTGAAGTAAATAAATTCGACGACTGCAATAATCAGCGCAACAAGTATAACAACCGGGTAACCGTACCGCCATTTAAGCTCAGGCATATAGGCAAAGTTCATTCCGTACCATCCCGTGATTAAAGTAAGAGGCAGGAAAAAGGTTGTGACGATTGTGAGAATCCCCATAATTTTATTTTGCCGTGCGTCTTGCTTTGACTGATAAAGCTCACGAAGCTGAAGCATATTTTCACGAAGCAGCTGAACATGATTTTGCAATCTCTCGGCACGATAGGCAAATTTATCCCAGTCCTGCGTATCGTCTGCAAATGAAGAACACGTGCGGGATTGAAACAACTCTCCGATATTCGTCAGTTGTTCATAGTAAGCGTTTAATTCGGACAGCTTTTGCCTGTGTTTTGTAAGCAAAGGGAAAAAGTCTGCCGAACCGCCGGAACCGATATTTTCTTCCATTTTCTCTGTTTCTGACTCTATGTGAGAAAGATAGAGAACATCATCTTCTATCATTTGCTCCATAAACCGCAAAAGAAGCTGAGCCGGGCTGTTCAGTTCCTGAAGCATACCTATCCGTTTGTCTACCCATAATTTCAAATCGCCTACATCTTCGACAAATAAGAGCGACTGTCCCGTCAAATAAAAGCCGAAAGAAAGCTGCGGTGAACGCTGTTCGCTTTTCTGAGGCAGGCGTAAGGTCCCGATGACGCAGTTTTTGAACACTTCCGCTTTACAGTAACGAATCGATCCGAGGCAGTGGAGAAGTTCTTTATAATACGGCAGTTGTTCTTTACATTCGTGAAATTCCGCCGTACTCATAACCGTGAAAAACGGTTTTCTATCGCCGCAGTTTTGGGCGGCTTGCAGACTCCCGTCTTTTGAATCAATGAAGTATTTCATCATAGTACCTCCTTTCCGCTCTTTATTATATCACAGTATGAAAATATTTTCTACTTTACATATTCCGCATTGATTGCCGCTTGATTTGACAAAAGCAAATCAGAAAAGCTATTGACAAGGGCATTGCTTGAAGCCTTTGAGCATCGACAACATCCCGCTTGATGTTGAGGAAGCTTTTGAGGGCGAAAATACCGAAACGGAGGGGTGTTCATCCTTGATGACG
>CASFRX010000066.1 GCA_949297075.1 uncultured Oscillospiraceae bacterium
AGCATAAAAAGAACCCCTTTAGGGGTGGCTGAAAAAGTAATGCGGTCGGCAAACTGTTCAGCGCCCCTTTAGGGGTTTTGTCTGCAAAAAGCCCTTATAGGGCTTATTCAAGCCTCCGGCTTAGCCGGAGGTTTTGACTTATGCGGGGAATATAAAGCGCAGCTGAACATAATATATTAAAAATATATGTTTTTTTAGATGCTTTTAAAAAATATGATAAATCAGTTTAAAAAGCACTTAATTTTTAAATTGATATATAGCAATTCATAGTTTCGATTTAAAAAACGCTTGATTTTTAAATTGAAATGTGATATCTTTAGTGTCAACCAAGAAAAAGGAGGAATTTTTAATGTCTTATAAAGAATTGAAGAGCTTGTTTTACGAAGATGCTAATATTTATGCTCAGGAATACAACAAACGATTTAATTCTGAAGAAGCTATAAAATTAGATTTTTACATCGGTGAAAATCAAGCCTTTTTCCTTAACAATGCAGAAGTATTGACAGTTGCCTATAAAATTCAAAAGCTTGATAAAAAAATCTACAAATTATGTCATACTTTGCCGGGTGTTGCATTGACCCAGTATTCCAAAAAATGCTTGATTGACGAGATTGTTATCACCAATAAAATTGAGGGAGTTCACAGCAGCCGAAAAGAAATCGGCGAGGCACTTGATATTTTGGAAACGCAATCAGAAGCTAAGGGGAAACAAAAGCGTTTTTTGGGTTTGGTTAACAAATATTTAAAGCTTATCAATTCGGAACATATTTCACTGGAAAGCTGTAAGGATATAAGAGATATTTATGATGAATTGTTTCTTCAGGAAATACTACACGAGGACCCCAAAAACAAACCCGACGGAGAATTTTTCAGAAAAGAGGGGGTTTCGGTTCACAGCGAAACCGACAAAATTATCCATACCGGATTAATGCCCGAAAGCAGAATAATTGAAGCCATGGAACAGGCTCTTGCATTTCTTAATGATGAAGCTGTGGAAGAGTTGTTTAGAATATGTATTTTTCACTATTTATTAGAATACATTCATCCTTTTTATGACGGAAACGGAAGACTCGTCAGATTTATATTCAGCTCCGGCATTTCCCAATGCTTGTGTTCTCTCATTTCTTTCAGAATTTCCGAAACCATAAAAGAAAACATCAACGCATACTATAAAGCATTTAAAACCTGCAACGACCAAAGAAATCTCGGCGATTTAACACCCTTTTTGCTTATGATGCTAAAAATGGTTTTAGTATCAATGGAGGAGTTGGAAAAATCCCTAACAGAAAAGCATAAAACTTGGGACAAATACGAAAAGATGGTAGATAAAATTTGCGAGCAAAAAACTCAACGCATATTATACAGCTGCTTGATTCAAGCGGCATTATTCAGCGAAAACGGAATTTCTAAAACCGAATTGCAGCAGAACATGAAGATCAGCTTATATAAGCTTAATCAGAATATGCAAAAAATTCCAAAAGAATTAATTGTAACTAAGCCAAAGGGCAAATTCAAATTTTATTCTATAAACCTTGATAAGCTGAATACAATAATGCTTCAGGAAAGCCTTTTGTTGCTTTCGGCTACAAAAATCACCTGAGTTTTATCCTTTAATGAATTTTCGGTCGTTGGTCGGAATACCCGTTTCATCTGAAACATATCGTTCTACTTTCATAGAGAGAGCGTATTTCTCTCTTAGCTTCATAATTTGTCCCATCATGGGAGAGGCGTGATGAAGGTCAAGGGAATGTTGATTTTCCCAACAATCAATCAACAGAACTGTTTCTGAATCTTCCATGGGGAAGAAATATTCATATCGAATATTTCCGCTTTCTGCGCGAATGTTATCTACAATTCCGCTTGAAATCATTTCCTCCGCAAATTTTTTGGCATTTCCGTTTTCACCTGTATAGTAAATGTTGATAGTAATAGTCATATTCAGTACCTCAATAAATTATTATTTTTAGGGGACGGGTATCTGTCAAGAGCAATGTGGTTTACATATTTGCTCCCGGCAGACACCCGTCCCCAACTACTGTAACTGTTAACTGCCTTATGAATATCTCACATTTCGGACAGTATTTTTTATATGGTTTTTATTTTTTTCTGCGTTCGGCGCGAATCTTTGCGGCATGCTCTTTTTCAGCTTGCTTTTTGCGCTCGGCTTCCTCGGCTTCCATGCGCTCGACCTCTTCATTGCGAAGCTTTGCTTCATCGTACATTGCGGCGATTTCCTCATAATGAGTATAGTTCTGCGCCTGAATAACAAGCTTTTTCGCATCAAGATAGGGCTTTGCAGCACGGTTATAGAGGGAGTTATCGTCAGTTGCCTTTTTGATATCCTTCTGAACCTGCTTAAGCTCTGCCTTTAAAGCCTTGATTTCGGCTGCAATTTCCTTTGCAGAAATGGCGTCCTTTGCATCACGGGCTGAGTAGAAAGATTTATAAGCCTTTTCAATTTTTTCGCTGAGCTCATCTTCCTTGGCAAAGAGGCGGTCAAACTCGCTTGTATCAAATTCCTCTATGCCGTTTGCAAAATGCTTTTTGGCAACCTTTTGTGCATAAAGGCAATCCTTAATTCGCTGGATTTCTGCCTTGCGGAAAGCTTTTTCTTCCTCAGTGCCTGTGGGAAGAACCTTTGCGGCGGCAAGGTCAGCCTTAGAAACTGAGAAAATATGGTCGAAGCCTGCGGCTACAGTCTGCTGAGCCTGTGCAAGCTGACCCTTGCCTTTTTCGGTTTCAAAGCGCTTGAGTTCATCAACAACAAACCGGGAAACCTCAACCAACTCGTTATGCTCTATAGCAGCTCTGTAGGCTTTTTTCGCCGCTTTCTTTTCTTCCTTGGTTTTTGCGGCCTTAATAGCTGATTTGTCAACGGGCAGCTCAGAGTGAGCCGCATATTCCTTTGACTCCCTAACAAGGTCAATAGCCTTTACCAAATCCTTATCGCTAAGGGCATTGTTGCCGTAATCCTCAAAGAGAGCTCTGACCTGAAGAACTCTAACCATGCCCTTTTGCTTAAGCTCGGTCAAATCATAGAAGAAATAGGGCACAACATTCATTGCGGCGCCTATAACGGCGGTCATAATCAAAACACCGAGAATGCTGACAAAGGTTTCTCTGTCGTAGAGAACATTGTAAACATTACCGGGGTTGTTGATAACGCTCTCAATATGGGCAATCTTCGGCATAACCTCGGCAAGCTTTGCGTCGTTAAAACCAACCTTTTCATAGATAATGGACTGAATGCTTGTTGTTGCAAGGGTAACAGCGCTGCCGATAAGGCCAACGGCGGCAAACATACCGTCAATACGCTCGCCCGTTACATACTGCTGATAATCGCGGATATCGCCGTTAATACTGGGAGCGAGAATATGGGCAAAAGCACCCCCAAGGGAATTCATCCACAGGCTTATCATTACAAGCCAAATCATAATTGACGCATTAGAATACTTTATAATCGGATAAAGGGCGGCAAGGAAAACAATATTCATTGCATTTGTGAAAACCAGAATATTGCGCTTGCCGAAGCGGCGGATGCAGAAAGGAGCAAGCGCCATGCCCCAGAAAGAGGCGTTGCCGTAAATAAGGGTAATTATTGCATACTGACCGGGAGTGCAGGCATTTTGATAGGTATAGAGCCAGCTCAAAATTGAAACTGTCATGTTTTCCAGAAATCCAACCCAGCCGGCAATAGAAGTAATCCAGAAATACTTGTTTTTCATAACTGCCCTGAGGGCATCTTTAAATTTAATCTGCACAATGTGGGTGCGAGCCTGGATTATGTTTTCTTTTGTATTCTTGTATATAATCAGGCTGAGCAAGAAGCCTATAATGAGGAAGCCCGGCCATATATAGCGGTAAATGCGGATGTCGAACAAGTCATTTGAGCCGGTAATCACGCCGCCGAGAAGAGGAATGAGAGTGGTAGTGATAGTGGGCGCAAACGAATCCGTTATGGCACGGATAGCCGAAACATCGGCTCGCTCCTGCGAATTAGAGGAAAGAACAGTAACATAGTTATCGTAGGCATCGTACAGAAAATTATAGAAGAACTGGAAGCCGATATTGAAGAAAACAACCGTAGCTATTTTCCAAGCATCGTTCATTATCTCGTAGGGCGCCCACACATAGCCGATTGAAAGCAAAACCGTAGGCAGACCCATGCTGATAATATAGGGGCGGTATTTGCCCTTGCGGCTATGAGAGCCGTCTACAATTTTTGCACGGAGCATTGTCAGCGGAAAGCCCGCCAGAATAGACGCAACATAAATTGCATACATCTGCATGGGCTTAATGCCGATAGTGTTGCCGACAAAAACATTGTTTGCGGAAATTATGGTGGCCTGGACAAAGGTGATAATAAACTTAACGCCTATGCCGCCGCCTGCAAGGGAGAGTATCTCCTTGTAGTTCATGTAGTTGCCAAGAGGCGGAGTCCGCCAATATGTGCGAACCTTGCCGATGGCTTTTTTAGCCATATCTATGCCGTTACTGATTAATGACACTTATCTTCACCGACCTAAATAATTATTTCTTTTTGGGTTCGTTTTCTCTAATCCATTTAACCATATCGGTAAAGGACTGCTCTGCGCTCATGGGAGCATAGCCGAGATCCTCTGCGGCCTTTTTGTAGGTGAAGTTGCAGTTTGAGCAGAGCTTGCGGATTGAATAGCGAGTGAAAAGAGGAGTTTTGTTGAGAGCCTTGTAGTAAACCTCCATAAGGGGAGCAACTGCGTTTGCAAGACCAAGCGACAGAGGAATTTTCGGGTCCTTTCTGCCGCAGATTTTTGCAAGGCAGCTGATAAGCTCGCCGCAGGTCATAACATCGCCTGTGAGAATATAGCAATGGCCGGGAATACCCTTTGTTGAAGCAAGGTACATACCGTTTGCAACATCACGGACATCAACAAAGTTGTATGCGCCGAAGGTGAGAGTTACGGGGAATGCGCCCTTAACAAACATTCTGACCATTTCGCCTACGCTGGAAACCTTGAAATCGTAAGGACCGATGCAGGCGCCGGGATGAGTTACAACTGTTTCAAGGCCGTCTACACCGTTGTTTTCAAGAACATACTTTGTAGCAACTGCCTTTGTTTTTGCATATGTACCCTCAAGGTTATCGGGGTTGAAATCATAAATTTCCGACATTTCCTGATTACCGGGCAGAGGAGGAATAGCGTCAACGGAGGAAGCATAGACAAGGCGCTTTACGCCGCACTTTTTGCAAGCTTCCACAACATTCTTTGTGCCGTCAACATTAACTTTCCAAACGGGAGCGTCGTTGCCCTCTTTAATCTCAATCATACCGGCAAGGTGGTAAACAACCTCTGCGCCCTCAAAAGCTTTTTCAAGGCTTGCAGGGTCGGTAACATCGCCGTATACACGCTCTGCATTGAAGCAATCAAAAATCGGTAAATCCTTGCGGATAAGGATTCTGACCTTTTCGCCGCTGTCGCAAAGCTTTTTAACAAGGGGGTAGCCAACATGACCGGAAGCACCGGTTACAACACTGATTTTTTCACTCATGATTTTTTACCTCTTTCTCTTTTTTTAGTTGTCAACTATTAGCTTTGCTTCGCCCGACTAATCGCCTAAAAATTTCTTAATATATAATCAGGTAAAGCTTTTAAATCCCGTATCTATTATTCACATTCGCCGTATTCCTCAGCCGAAAAGGGCTCCTGACCCCAGAGCATACGCTCATAATCCATATCTCGCTCCGGTTCGGGGATTTTACAGCAGGCTTCAAGCTTTCTGCCGCTCATCCATATAGATGGTGTTATACGAAGCGTATAACCGCAACCGCTTGGGGTTATCCATTCGTGGGGCTGAGCCTCCGGCAGCGCATATCGTGACATCAGCGCCATAATAACACCGCCATGAGTAACTATTGCGGCGCTCTCAACGCCGGACTTCAAGAGTCCGTCAACTATTTTTTCAAAGCCTGCGCAAATTCTTCGCGCAAATGCCTCCTGATTCTCTCCAAAAGGTGGGTCAACGCCCTGTTCGCCTGCAAGCCACTTAGGGAAAACGGGGTGAGTTTTAAGCTCTTCTGCCGTTCTTCCGTCAAATTCGCCGAAATCGTATTCTATTAAATCCGCCATAGGCACGGGCTCTTTTTGGGGATAAACCATGCGAGCCGTGTCCATACAGCGCTTGAGCGGACTGCTGAAAACAACCTGTGCATCGGGAAATTTATATTCCGATATAAGCTGCTCAAGCTGCTCTTTTCCCATTTCGCAAAGAGGCGAATCCGTATGGCCTAAATAGCGGCCTTCGAGGTTTTCTTGGGTCAGAGCGTTGCGTATTAAGTGGATTTTATAGCTTTTCATTAACTTTTCACCAAATTTTGTATATATGTTGTTGACTTTTGTCGAACCTGTTGTTATACTATCTGTATATTTAATGATTTGAGGGCTGATATATGGCAACTGCTTTTGCAAACAGAATCACAAATCTGCGTAAAAACAAGGGTTTAAGCCAAAAAGAGGCGGCTATGAGCCTCGGAGTTTCTCAGGCGCTTCTCTCACACTATGAAAAGGGAGTTCGTGAATGCGGCCTTGATTTTGTTTTGCGCTGTGCCGATTACTACGGCGTTACCACCGACTATCTCCTCGGCAAGCAGGACAGCAAATACGGCATGCAGAGCGCTCTCGACAATGTGAGCCTCCTGAGCACCGTAAGCCCCGAAGAAAAAATAGATGTTCAGCAGCTTTTGCTTTTCATGAACTACATTGCGGAAGAATTCGGCACTACGGATTCTCTCTTCGGCGACAAAATACGCTGGACCCTTGCACTTATGGAATACAAAATTCTCGTAGGCGGCATAAACTCCGGCATAATGAAGCCTGAATGGTTTGACAAAAGCTTCAAGGCAGGCGACAAGGTTTACCAAAACTTTGTTGACGCAGTTTGGAGAAGCCTGTTCACCGAAAGCCTTGAAAGCGTGCCCGGCTCGAATACACCCTCCGGCAATCCGTTCCCTGCGTTCAGCAACAACCTAATTATGTCGGTTGAAGAATATGTTGAACAAATTGCCGCAAAAAATATTCAAGGAAAGAATAAAACAAAATAGTCAACAACCCATGGGCAGCCTTTTTAGGGCTGCCCGTATTTTTTTGTACTACAGTTCACTTATCTGTTATTATACACTATACAGTCGATAAAATCAATCCTTAAGCACATTTTTATAGAGCCTGATATACTCATTTGCAGAGCGGTTCCAGCTGTTGTTGCACTCCATGGCTCGTTTCACGAGAATAGCCCAACCCTCCTTGTTCTGATAGCCCTCAACGGCTCGGCGGATTGTGTTGAGCATATCGTGGGCATTGTAGCGGGCAAAAGTGAAGCCGTTGCCCTTGTTATCGCCGCTGTCGGTTATAGTGTCCTTCAAGCCGCCTGTTTCACGGACGATGGGAATTGAGCCGTAGCGCAGAGCCACCATCTGAGAAAGGCCGCAAGGCTCGCTCTTGGAGGGCATGAGGAAGAGGTCGCTGCCTGCATAAATCTTGCGGGCCAAATCGGGCACAAAGCCCAGGCGCAGACCGAACTGCTGAGGATATCTGCCTGCCATCTCCTTGAAAAACTGCTCATACTGCCAGTCGCCTGAGCCGAGAACAATAACCTGAATATCGGTTGTTGCAAGCAGCTCATCCATAACAGCCTTAATCAAATCGAGACCCTTATGGGAAACAAGACGAGAGACTAAGCCGACAACAGGAGTATCGGGCTTTTGGGGCAAATTGAATAGCTTTTGCAGCTCTGCCTTGTTGACCGCCTTGTTTGACGGATCGGCGGCAGAATAATTTGCAAAGATATTCTTATCTGTTTCGGGATTGTAATTTACAACATCAATGCCGTTGAGTATGCCCGAAAGCTTAAATCTGCGCTGTTCGAGGATATTATCAAGACCGTGGCTGAACCATGGGTCGAGAATTTCATTTGCGTAAGAGGGGCTGACGGTTGTAACAACATTTGCTGTTTCGATTGCGCCCTTCATCAGGTTGACGCAGCCGTTATACTCAACAAGGTGGCTTGTTCCGGGCTGAAGACCCAAAACATCGCCGATGAGCTCCATGCCGTAAACGCCCTGATACTGAATATTGTGAATAGTGAAAACAGTCTTGATATTTTCCCAGCCGGGCTGGTCGGCATACATTGTTGAATAATAAACGGGAGTCATGGCAGTCTGCCAATCGTTACAATGAATAATATCGGGCTTGAAGCCGATATGGGGTATCATTTCGAGAATTGCACGGGAGAAAAAAGCAAACCTCTCCGCATCATCATAGTGGCCGTAGATGCGGTCACGCTTGAAATAATACTGATTATCAAGCAGGTAGTAGATAACTCCCCCTGCTCTCGCCTCAAAAATTCCGCAATACTGTCTGCGCCATGCAACAGGCACGGAAATATGAGTAATAAAGGTCATGGAGTCCTTAAGCTCCTGGCTGATTGTATCGTAAAGAGGCATAACCACACGGGCGCCGATAAGCCTTTTGCGAAGCGCCTGAGGCAGTGAGCCTGCAACATCGGCAAGGCCACCGCTGGCGATAAAGGGCAGAGCCTCACTTGCAGCATATAAAACTTTCATATTGCAAATGCGATACCTTTTCCGTTTTATATAATGGGTATCGCTTTCCTTTCTAAAGAATTAAAATTGGTTTTTTATCCGTCAGATGACTATACCCTTGCCGACATAAACAGGGAAATCATCTGCACCGACAAGGGTTTTGCCGGGCTTGAAGATAACATTTTTGTCGAGAATTGCGTTTTCGATATGTGCGCCTGCGCCGATAAAGCAATCCTGCATGATTACGCAGTTTTTGATAACTGCGCCTTTTTCCACCTTGACGCCTCTGCCTAAAACGCTGCTCTCAACCTCGCCCTTAATCTCGCAGCCATCGGAAACAAGGCTGTTTTTGACCTTGCTGTCAATAGCATAGAGGGCAGGCATATCGTCACGCACCTTGGTGTAAACAGGGCGCTCCTTGTTGAACAAATCGTTTCTGTTTGCGCCGTCAAGGAGCATCATATTTGCGCTGTAATATGTTTTAAGGGAGTCGATAGAAGCGGCAAAATTATCCGTCTTCATAGCGCAGATGCGAAGTGAATTAACATTGGCCTGGAATATATCTATAGCCATGCTTGTTTTGTGCATTGCGTAAGCTTCGTTGAACAAACGCTCAAGCAATGCCTTTTTCATGAAGAAAACATTGAGGGAATAATCTGCCTCATCGCTCTGTGCGTCCACGGCGACAGCAGTAACACGGCCATCTGCGCCGATATCAAAGGTCATAAGATTTGAAAGGTTTGGAACCTTGCCGTGCTTGCAAAGAACGCTGATATCAGCCTTGCTGTCCTCATGGAATTTAATCAGCTCATCAACGCTGAAATTTATGACAACATTACAATCTGCCACAAGAACATACTCCTCTGTTGAACGGCTGATGAAGTGCATATTGCCCTTTATGGCTTCAATGCGGCTGTCGAAAGTGCCTGTTTCGCCAAGAAGGAAAGGCGGCAGAAGATACATACCGCTGCGCTTGCGGGAAAGGTCCCAGGGCTTGCCTGTTCCAAGGTGATCCATTAGGGACTGATAGTTGCTCTTTGTGATAACGCCTACCTTGCTGATGCCTGCGTTGACAAGGTTTGAGAGCATAAAATCAATCAGACGGTAGCGGCCGCCGAATGGCACGGAACCCATAGTTCGCATATTAGTCAGCTCCGGCAGAGCCTCATCATAAGCATTTGAGTGAATTATAGCGAGAACATCGTTAGCTCTGATCATTTTAAATACCTCCTCACTTTACGGCAGGCACATCTTCGCCTGCCATAGCCTTAGGCTGAACCTTTGCGCCTGCGCCGACTGTTACGCCTGCGCCGACAACGGCTACGCCCCAATCGTCACGGTTCGGTACATTTTCGGGCTTCTCGCCGACAACTGCGCCGGACTCGATAACAGCGTTCTCCGCAACTATTGCGTACTGAACAACTGCGCCCTTTTTAATAACCGTGCCGGGCATAATTATGGAGGAATCTACCCTTGCGCCCTCTTCAACAACAACATCGGCAAAAAGAACGGAGTAGTCAATCTCGCCCTCTATCTGACAGCCCTCTGCCATCATAGAGTTTTCAACATTTGCCTTTTCGGAAACAAACTGAGGCGGCGAAACGGGAGTTTTTGAATAAATTCTCCATTCGTCATCGGAGAGATTAAGGTCAACAGTGGGACGGAGCAAATCAAGGTTTGCTTCCCAGAGGCTGTCGATAGTACCAACATCTTTCCAATAGCCGTCAAAGTGATAAGCAACAAGCTTTTCGCCTGCACGGTGCATTGCAGGAATGAGATTTTTGCCGAAATCGTTGCTTGAACTCGGGTCAGCCTCATCGGCAATCAAATATTCACGCAGCTTCTTCCATGTGAAAACATATACGCCCATTGAAGCCTTGTTACTGCTGGGAACTTCGGGCTTTTCCTCGAAAGCGGTGATTTCGCCGTCGTCATTGACGAGCATCAGGCCGAAGCGTGAAGCCTCTTCCCACGGAACTTCGAGCATTGCAATAGTGCAGTCCGCATTCTTTTCCTTGTGGAAAGCGAGCATTTTGGAATAATCCATTTTATAGATATGGTCGCCTGAAAGAATACAGACGTATTCGGGGTCATATCTGTCAATAAAGTTAATATTCTGGTAAATTGCGTTGGCTGTTCCCTTATACCATTCACTGCCCTTAATCTGCTGATAAGGGGAGAGAATGTGAACGCCGCCGTTTTCTCTGTCCAGATCCCAAGCTGCGCCGTTGCCGATATAATCGTTAAGCTCAAGGGGCTGATACTGAGTGAGAACACCAACGGTATAGATGCCTGAATTTACGCAGTTGGAAAGAGGGAAGTCAATGATTCTGTACTTGCCGCCGTAAGGTACGGCAGGTTTGGCAATGTTCTTTGTGAGGATGCCCAGTCTGCTGCCCTGGCCGCCTGCAAGAAGCATTGCTATACATTCAGCTTTTTTTGACATTATTAGTACCTCCTTAGATTAGAGAAATTTTATAAATTTTTTCATGTTGTTTATTTTGCTTTTTTCGCAGTCGGTTTTTTTGCTGTTCCTTTTTTTGGTTCTGCCTTTTTCCTCGGCGCAGGATTTTTGCGAATCAGCTTAATATAGATTGTGCTCAAGCCTGCCAGTTCAAGAGAGAGGCTCTGCTCATGGCCGTGCATTGCAACCGGAACGGTTTTGAGCTTGCCTGCACTGCCCTTGCCTGTGCCGCCAAACTCCTCAGCATCGGAATTGAACACAACCTCATAAGTTCCGCCTGCGGGAACGCCGATTTTATAATCGCTTCGGTGAACGGGAGTGAGGTTTGAAACTGCAATGATTTCCTTGCCCTTTTCGTCTATGCGGCGAAAAGCGATAACGGAATTTGTATTATCGTCGCTTGAAATCCAGTTGAAGCCCTCCCAGCTGTAGTCAATCTGCCACAGAGGAGCGTTCTTTTTGTAGAACTTGTTGAGCTGGCTTGTGTAGTTTTGCAGCTTGCGGTGCATATCGTAATCCAACAGAAGCCAATCAAGACCTGTATCGTATTTCCACTCGATAAACTGGCCGAACTCACTGCCCATAAACATGAGCTTTTTGCCGGGATGAGCGTACATATAGCCGAGGAACGAACGCACGCCTGCAAATTTTTCCTCATAAGTACCGGGCATTTTATTTATCAGCGAACATTTGCCGTGAACAACCTCATCATGGGAAATGGGGAGAACAAAATTCTCCGAAAATGCGTAGAAGAATGAGAAAGTCAGGCAGTTGTGGTTATTTTTGCGGTGGATACCGTCGAGAGAGAAATACCTTAGGCAGTCGTTCATCCAGCCCATATTCCACTTAAAATTGAAGCCCAAACCGCCCATAAATGTAGGCTTGGAAACCATGGGGAAGGCTGTGGATTCTTCTGCTATCATCATGCAATCCCAGAAATCGCGAAAAATGGATTCGTTGAGCTTTTGCAGAAACTCTATGGCCTCCAGGTTTTCGTTGCCGCCGTTTTTGTTGGCTATCCATTCGCCGTCCCTGCGGTCATAGTCAAGATAGACCATAGATGCAACGGCATCAATGCGCAGTCCGTCAAAATGATATTTATCCAGCCAAATTGCCGCGCTCGACATCAAAAAGCTGCGCACTTCGTTTTTGCCGTAATCAAAAACCTTGGTGCCCCACGAATAATGCTCGCCCTTGCGCGGATCGGCATATTCGTAGCAGGGCTCGCCGTCAAACTCCACTAAGCCGTGGGCGTCTTTGGGGAAATGAGCAGGCACCCAATCCAAAATTACGCCGATTCCTGCCTGATGGCACTTATCCACAAGGTACATCAGATCCTTTGGCTCGCCGTAGCGTGAGGTGGGGGCAAAATAGCCCGTAACCTGATATCCCCATGAGCCGTCAAAGGGGTATTCGCTCAGGGGCATGAATTCAATATGGGTGTAGCCCATTTTTTTGACATAGGGCACAAGCTCTTCCGCCAAGGCACGGTAGGAGAGAAAGTTGCCGTCATCATACTGCTTCCAGGAGCCTGCATGAACCTCGTAAATATTGATGGGAGACTTGTAGACGCTCTGCTTTTTGCGGTTTTCCATCCATTCGCCGTCATTCCACTCGTAGCCGCTGAGCTCATAGAGCTTTGAAGCGTTTGCCGGCCTTGTTTCCGCATGGAAAGCATAAGGGTCGCACTTCATTATCTCACGGCCGGAGCGCGTTTTTATGCAGAATTTGTAGGCATCAAAAATATTAGCGTTTTTAACGGTAGTTTCCCAGATTTCACTGCCGTCAACAGGCAGCATGAGGTCGGCATTGGTCTGCCAATCGTTGAAATCGCCCACAACGCTGACTGCCGCCGCATGGGGCGCCCACACTCGGAAAGTAACTGTGCCGTTGCTGTTGAAATGTGCGCCGAAATATTCGTAAGCCCTTGCGTTTTCTCCCTTATTGAAGAAATAAAGGGGTATGTTGTCCATGGTCAAAAGCTCCTTTCTTGCCAACTGATTAAATCAGATTTAAAACAAATATAGCTGTACAAGGCTATCATATCAAACATTTGCGCCGATTTCAAGTGATTTTTGCATTTTGTTACAAGAGTTATTGATTTTTTATTGGATATTTGTACATTTTGTTACAAAATTTACTATTATGTTAACTATGCTAACGAATAATACTCTTATTTTTCCTTTATATAGCAAAAGAAAACGGTGTAACCCTCACCGTTAAGGGTTACACCATAATCTTTTAAAATATTTTCATTTTTAGCTTTTGGCAGGCTTATTTTTGTCCTGTATAATCCTGCTTGATGCCGTCGATATTCCAACCGACATATTCTGTTACATAGAAGAGGTCAGGCATATCAACAGCGCCGTCGCCATTGTTATCGCCGAAGATTACTACTATTCTATTCTATCATATTAAATTGTTGTGGTCACTGAACAAATTATTAAAACTTCGCTCGTTTTTTTGAGGGCAAGGAAATAAAAAGGTGCTTCAGGCACCTTGCGGAGCCTGAAGCACCAAAACTCTAATTTACTTTTCTTAAACGCTGAAGTTCTGAATTAGTAAACGACCTTGAAGGAAACTGCGCCGTCATCATCTTTAAGCCATGTATCGCCGTATTTAGCCTCTACAGTATAGCTGTAATCACCTTCTATATTGTAAACACGCTCGATTATCCATGTCTTTGTCTTGCCGTCAATCTCGTAGGCTGTTGCCTTAGTAACAACCTTGCCTGCTTTGTTAAGAATGCGAACCTCTGTAGCGTTCACATCAGTTACAACTGTGAATACCTGAGTGCCGCCACGGACTATACGAGCTTTAGCGTTAACAGATACGATAGCGTCTTCAATATTTCCTGTTGAGGGAACCTGAGAAACAACATGCTCTGTTACGGTGAAAGTAAGGTCAACATTGCTGTCTGCCCAAGCGGTTGTTTCGCCGCGAGTATAAATATCGAATCCATAATCCTTAGCTGTTGCGTAGCGCTTTGTGATAACCCAAACCTTAGTGCCGTCTTCGTTGACATAAGCAGGCGTGGTATAAGTTGATGTAGAGCCGGTCACCTGGTTGACGAGCCTCAGTTTATGAACATCAGCGCCTGTGGTGATTGTTAAAGAAACTGTGTCCTTATTGGTGAAGGTTTCAACATCCTCACCATTGAGCTTAACAACTGCGCTCTTTACGCTGTAGTCATCAAGGTCAACAGGAGCGAGCGGGAATGCAAAGTATCCTTCATCCCAAACCTTGCCGTTCTTTGCTCTTATCAACATATCTCTTTCTTCGTCTGTGTAGATGCGGATTGCAATTTTCCAAACCTCGTTGCCGGCCTCGTTAGTTTCGAGACCTATGAAGCTGGGGGAGGTTTTGTCAATAGTTATGGTGTTGCCTGCTGATGTCATGATCTGAAGCTTGGAAGCTTTGATACCTAAAGTCTCAACCTCGAAGTTGACAACATCGCCAAGAGAGTAAGTCTCTCTGAGAGGAGTTACTCTGATAATTGAAGATGTCTTTGCAGCAAGCTTGCCATAGGCTTCAACGAGAGCAGCTGCCTTTGCATTAATAGCGCCCTGAGCCTCCTCTGTGTATGCAGGCTTAGTTTCGGGAACAGCGGCATATTCTTCTGCTACTACATCGTAAGCTGCCTTGTAGGAAGCCCATGTTTCGGGTGTGTAGTAGGCTTCGGGATATGCTGCTACTGAGTTATCAAGAGCCTCTTTGTAAGGTGTGTAATCGAGGAATCTGGGTTCAAGAGCTGCAAACTTAGCTGTAAGTTCATCTGCGAGAGCCTTAACTGCTGTGCGGTTAGCCTCTGTGTCGGCTGCCTCTCTGTAAGTTGATAAGCCTGCATCAGCTGCTGCAAGAGCTGCTTCCCATGCTGCATATGCGGTTGCATCGTAGTATGCTTCTGCATATTCGGGAGTTCTGCAATCAGCAATAGCTGTATTGAGAGCTGAAAGGTCAACATATACAGGATCGAGCTTACTGAAAGCAGCTGTGAGCTTATCAGCTGCTGTGTCGATTTTTGCCTGATTTACGCCTGCTTCGTCATCATACATATCGCGGGTTACTTCCTGAGCTTCTGCCTTGGCTGTTTCCCATGCTGCATAATCGGCTGCATTATAGTATTCCTCAGCCTTTGCAGGAGTGAGGGCAATAGCGGCGTCAAGAGCTGCGTAATCGCACTTGCCGAGCTTTGTCAGGCCCCTGATAGCTGCAAGGAGAGCATCCTTTGCGTTATCAACTTCTGTCTGAGTTGCGTTATCGTCTGCTGCAACTGCTTCAGCTGCTGCCTTAGCATCTGTGTAAGCCCTTACGGAAGCAGATGTGCAGTTTGTTGTATCAACATCCTGTGCGATAGCTGCGTTAAGATCTGTCTTGTCAGCCTTCTTAACAAGAGCCTTGATGGCTGTATCAAGAGCTGTA
Source organism: uncultured Oscillospiraceae bacterium (assembly GCA_949297075.1). Lineage (GTDB taxonomy): Bacteria > Bacillota > Clostridia > Oscillospirales > Acutalibacteraceae > UBA8612. The sequence goes on from CASFRX010000066.1 coordinate 15,462, forward strand.
GCTGCGCTGTTAATCTTTGCCTGGTTTGCGCCTTCTTCGTCAGCGGTCATGTCTCGCTCAACAGCCTTAGCTGCGTTGTAAGCTGCTGTAGCTGCGGCTGTGTCAACATAATCAGCAAGGTTGAGTGCTTCGTATGCTGCGATAGCTTCATCAAGAGCTGTGTAATCGCAAGAAACTGCGGGTACTTCGGCACCGACAATCTCAATTTCGAGTGTAGCTGCGCTGAGATCTACTGTCTCTGCGTACTTTCCTTTTGTATCATCGGTAATCTTATCAGTTGTGGTGCTGATACCCTGGTACATAGTACCGCCACGGCCGGGGTTAGTGGGAGATTTAAGAGAAGCCTCGGGCAACACAAAGTATGCCTTTGTGCCGACTGCTGCATCTTCTTTAACTGTGAGGTTGAGCACATAGATGTCCTGAGTTTCAACAACAGTGGGTGCTGTAACACCGGCGCTGTTGCCGCGAATTGACTGGAAACCTTCCCAACTCGCATATGGGTGAGTTGAAGGGTGAGCTCCTGTAGCTGCAGGGCTGTTGATTTTAACGGTGAATGTGTTTATGAAGTTCTTAGTTTCGTAGTTTTCACCAAGGTCTTCAAAAACACCCTTTGTCCATGCAAAGAACTCACCACCGGCTGAACCGGTATAGTAGTTTGTGGACATAGAAACTGTGATTTGGATTGTTTCGCCGGGCTTAACCTGTGCCTTGCCTGCAGATACATCTTTATCTGAGCGAACGGCATAGGTCTGAACGGAGCCTGCATAACCGGTAAGGCCTTCTGCGTTTGCAACAACGGCAACTGTACCGAATACAAAGGCAACGGCGAGGATAAGACTGAGAATTTTCTTAGATAATTTCATTAAGGTCTTCCTCCTAAAAATTTTTCTATACTACTCCGCCCCGTAAATTCGAGGCGGAGTAAATTAGTAACTTAAGTCAGGATTAGTTTTGTCCTGTATAATCCTGTTTGATGCCGTCGATATTCCAACCGACATATTCTGTTACATAGAAGAGGTCGGGCATATCAACAGAGCCGTCAGCGTCGATATCCATTGCGAATACCTGTGCAACTGTGAGATCTTCGTAATCATATGCGCAATCAAACCATCCAAGGTAGTCATAAAGGTCTGTTGTGTCATACATATCAATAGCGCCGTCGCCGTTGTTATCGCCGAAGATTACTATATAGTAGGTTGCTGCTACGCTGTCGTCCGAGTTTCTCTTGAGCTCTACCTTTGCGCCTGTGCCGAGGTTTGCATTATCGCCTACGAAGGTGTATTCTACATAACCGTCGCCTTCAACTGCTGCAAAGCCATCTGCTACAAGGTCTGTTATTTCCTGTGTATCTGCATCTACAAGACCGTAGATAAAGCCGCGCTCATTATCAATTATTGTTGTTGAGCCTTCTGCCGCTACAAGAACGGGATCAACAGCCGGCTTTTCTTTCAAAGCGCTGATAGCTTCCCAGATTGCATATGCGTAGTTATCAACTGTATCCTGATCGCCAATCTTAAGATTGCGGTTTACTGCACTAACTGCCGCATTGAGAGCCGCTACCGATTCATTTGTGTAGATGCTCAAATCTTCCGGGATATCCATGATAGCCGAATCTACCATGCTATAGAGAGCAGGAAGCTTTGCTACCTCTGTATTGAGTGTATTAGCGGCTGCTATGATTTCGCTGTTATTGCGTACATCAAGCTCGCTTGCATCGTTCCTTGCTACAAGAGCGTCTGCTGCGTCTGCCGCTGCCTGTACTGCTTCCCAAACATCAACTATACCGTCTGCATCTGTATCTGTGGGATACTCTTCCATGTATGCGCTCATATCAACATTGTTGTATGCTTCAAGCGCTGATGTTACGGGAGCCATATCTGCGGGCTTCCATTCAAGGCCTGCTACCGCCTGCTTAAGAGCTGCTGTATATGCGTCTACCTCTGCCTGCTTATCAATAGTAACAGGGTCTTTTGCCGCAAATTCTTTTGCCTTCATGTATTCTGTATGGAATGTATTGTAGGAAGCATCGGTATAGAACATCTCGTTTTCCATCTTTGCTTCTGCTACTGCAAGCTCTGCCTTGAGAGCTGCATATTCCGCATCCTTAAGGTCAAGTGCTTCGTAGGTTGTCTGCAGCTGTGTTGCGTATCCGTCAACAGTTGCCTGCTCGGTAATATCCTTACCCTCTACAACTGCTTTATACGCTGTTTCAAAATCTGACCAGTTTGTATACCAGCTCTTGTTTGCCAAGAGTTCGTTATACTTTGCCTGATACTCTGCAACCTTTGAATAATCTGCACCGTTATATACAAGGCTGTTTCTTGCATCATAGATTGCCTTTGCCCAGCCGTTTACCTGAGCCTGTTCGCCTGCAAGTCTGCCGTTTTTAATTGCGGCTCTTGCATCTACAAGCTTCTGCCAGGAAGCAGCTGTATAATACTTCTCGTATTCTGCTTCGTACTGTGCCTGTATATTCTTCTGCTCGGTTGCAAATTTATAATCTGCTTCGTTGAGGTTTTCGCCGAGCTTTGCATACATATCCTCAAGGGCTGCTGTAAGATTATTTACCTTATCCTGCTGGAGAATTACGAGGCTGTTATCTCTTTCGGCAATCTTTGCCTGCATTGTTGCCAAGTATTCTGCGCTGTAATAAGGAATTGTGTAGTTATTTACAGAGTTTGCAGGGTCAACTACTTCTACGGTTTCGTTAGTATTCTGGTTGATTTCGCCTATGATTTCATCAAGTGCTGCGTAATTTGCGCCCTTGAGTTCAAGTGCGTCATATGCTGTCTGCAAGTTTGCTGCATATGTGTCAACCTGAGGCTGGTCGGGAGCCTTGAGGGTTCTGTTTGCCTGACCTGCCGCACAAGCGTCTGTCCATTTCTGGTAGGACGCTGTTGTGAAATTATCTGCGGAAACATATTCCTTAATATGGAGGTAATCGTACTTTGCGGGAAGATTTATTTCTGCGCCGCCTGCTGCGCCGTTTGCGCCGATGCCCTGCTTGTAGCCGAGATAACGGTCTACCATGGAATAGTCTGCGTTTGCAAGGGCAACATTGACCCAACCGATATCGATTGCGTCTATATAGCCGTCAACCGTTTTTTGATAGCGGATATCAAGATTCCAGTCAATATTATCAATGGGGATATCAACCTCGTTTGTTGAGGAGAAGTTGTTCCAGGGATAGTAATTGCCTGTTGCATAGTATACGGGGTCGTTGTTGGGGCTGGGTCTGTAGCTATAGCTGCTATCTGCGTGCTTAATTCTTACCTCGTCTACCTTTGCCCTGAGCGCTGTGTAGTCGGCAGGCAGATATTCAAGCTCTGCTATGGCTTTGTTGAGCTCGTTAACAGCCGCCTGAGTATCAGCGTCGCTCATCATAACATTTGCTGCTGCTGCCTTAGTCTTTGCAAGAGCATTGAGGTAAGCAGTGAATTTGCCGTTTGCATCGCTGTATCCGTCAAACAGCTGGCGGTTGTATTCAGCTTCCTGAGCAAGAAGGTCACGAGCCATTCCCTTATTTACATAGGAGATATTGAACTCCCACAGGAACTGAGCGGTAATACCGTCGTTGCTGCCTTCTTGATATGAATAGCTTGTGTGGAGAGTGTATGTGCCGGCTTCAGGAAGATCACCTGAAAAATCTCTGCGCTGCCAATCACCGGCTGATGCACCGTAGCCGTCGGTTGATGTGCCATCGCTGCGTACCGAAGCGGCAAGAGAAAGAGCTGTAGTTTCAGAGCTTGTTGCTGCGCCGCTGTAGAATTTATACATATTCTGAGTAGCGCCGCCAACGCATTTGGTGGGCTCGTTATAATTGAGAACCTTGAAGAATATACCTGTGTCTGCAAGCTTTGAAACTGTTGAAGTATCAACAACCATGTTGAACCTTGCACGGTGTCCGCCGTCGGAATCCTCCTTACCGTCTGTACCGCACCACCAGTTGCCGTTGTTGTACATATCACCGCCGTCAGAGCCACGAAGCCAGTTGAGCATACCTGTACCGTCTACACCGTGGCTGTAAGAATTGGCTACGTTTGTGAAATTGATTCCATAAATCGAGTTCTTGATCGGGGGGGTAGTACCCGCACCGACGGTTGAACCGCCTGTTGCGTTGAAGTAAACGCCGGGAACCGAGCCCTTATTTGCAACCATGAAGCCTGCTTCAATACCGGACTGGCGCTTGTTCCAGTCACCGGCCGTCCACTTATCACGGAGAACGAAGGCGTGCCAACCGGAAGCCTGAGGAGCTTCGAGGATTGCGCTTGCTTCAGTCTGCTTGTAAGTCTTGCCGTTGAGAGTATAAGTAAATGTATAGTGGAGGTAATCGCCTGCATAGGCTGTACCGCCTGTTATTTGACCTGTACCTGTAGAAGCATCCCAAGTGTATTCAACTGAGCCGCCGTTCTGAGTTGTGATAGAAACGGTTGCGTTGGAAGCGCCCTGAGGAACGGTAATCTTGAAGGTACCGGAATTGTCTAAAGTCTGAGTATCATAGTTGATAACACCGGGCTGGAGAATATTGCCTGTGGTCTGTCCGCCGAGACCGTAACCGCTGCCTGCAATATAAACTACGGGCGGGATATCGGGTGTTGCTGCGCCGGCGGAGTTATCGGAAATATTATCGCCTTTGAAGTTCAATGCTTCGATAGCAGCGTTGAGCATTGTTCTTGCGTTGTCAATTTCTGCCTGAGTTGTATTTGTCTTCTGAACTATCTTGTAAGCCTCTTTGAAAGCCGCTTTGTAAGCGATGCTGTCTGTCTGGCGCATTGCCGTACGCTCTGCGTTAACAAGCTCACGAAGCTCTGTCTTGTTATAGGTTACGAAGGAGAGAAGAACAGGCACATATGTGTTGTGGTCTGTAGAATAGTTCTGGTTCCAATAAGTGTAACCGTGAGAAATCATGGTGTACTGTGTACCATCGGCAGGGATAACACCTGTGAGCTTGAAGCTGTTGTTAGAGCCTTTTGCTGCGCCGAGGTTAATGCTGGAAACATTAGTAGAAATCGAGGTTGAACCGGCGAGGTTATTTGTGAGGTTGTTTTCATCGTAGCTTACATCGCCGATCTTGAAATAAAGCTTGAATGTAGGTTCGGTATTATGGTCAGGTACCAAGTGCGTCCAATAGTTGACGCTAATATCAAGGTCACCAATGGTCTTGTGCTCGCTTGTATCGACATAAACCGTTGCAACGGGAGAGAGACCTGCTGCGGCAAAACGCTTAAAGTGAGTGAAAAGCTTTGCACGGGAGGGCGAGAAGAAGTTCATACCATAGCGCAGGTCGTTCATAGCAACAAAGCCGCCGTCTCCTGAACTGAGGTAGTTGTAGTAACCTGCGGAAGCGTTGGTGTAATTGCCGACTGTGCCGTCGCTGTCGGAATAGCTGACATTCTCGGTGTTTGTACGGGCATCGCCGTAAACTGTATCGCCGAGAACGGTCATAACATAGCTCTGTGAGTTGTGGTTATCTTTATTATCCGCACCGCGGTAATTACGGGTGTAGACATAGTGACCGGCAGGCGTTGCAATATCGTCAACATAGCTGTAAGCATACTGAGCATACTGAACACCGTCTGCTGTGTAGCTGATTTTGAATTCAGCGGCTGTGCCGACAGGGGCTGTACCGCCTGTAATCTGCCAAGTGTATGTGTTGGTGTTTTCATCCTTAACGCTGACAACTACATCGCTGATATTGATACCTGACTGAGGTGTGAGCGTGACATCGGTTACGGTATTGGCAAGGTCAATAGTAACCGTCAGGTCGTTGTTGTACATAGCCTGCGTCTTGTGGTTGAGAGACTGGAGCTGAATTGTTGAGCCGAGCTTCTGTTGAGAGATGCTGTTATTTGCATCACCGACATAAAGCCTTTCAGGAACTGTGGGAGTACCTGCGATTATATCATGCTCATACTCCTTATCCTCTTCAACAAGAAGTGATGAATATGTAACATCAGTTGCTTCAAATGTGCCGTCAATATTTACATCGTAAATCTTAACACCGGGGTCGCCGTTGTTATATGAATGGAGGGTTGCGGCCTTAGAATAACCTTGAGTGATACCGTTAGCGTCGGTACCCATAAAAGTATTAGTATGGTCGTGGCCATAGAAAGCACCTGCAAGGTTGCCTGCGGTTAACCAACCCTGGTACTGGCCGCCGTTAATAGCAGAGGGGCAGGGGCCTTCATTCATCTGGCCCTTGATTGTGGAGTTGTTGGGGTCAAGAAGATAGAAGTTGTTTGACCATTGACCCGTGCCTCGAATTGCTCCCTCTGTAGTTGAGCTTGTCAAAACAAGGAGGGTATCATAGATTTCGGGAACCGGAATATGCTGGAAAACAAAGGTGGGAACCATCTTTCCGTCTGCGCTCATTGTTGCAAGGCGCTCAGATTCAGATTGATACCAAGCAATCTGGTCAGCCTTAACATGGTCGTAGTCACCGTTGACGTCGTAGTCTCCGGAATCGCACGGAAATACGCCGAAAGCAACGTGCTGCTCATCGTAGGTATAAATCGGGATCATACCTGTACCGACGCCGCTAAGTGACGGCTCATCAAAATCAACCGCAAGAGGAGATTTTGCAACATAATAATCGTACTGATTCTGTCTGGAATAGGCAGTATTCAGTGCGTTGCTCTCGGAGTCGTGGTTACCGAAAGTTACGGCATAGCGAATACCCTTATTGATAATGGGCGCAAGGAACTGGTCGACAGATGATTTGAAATCTGCCTCTCCCATTTTACCTGCGACATTATCGCCTGTAAGTACGACGAGATCGGGATTATATCTGTCAACTGCTTTTGTGATGAGAGCCAGAGTTGTTTCATCAACCTCGGCATCATCCTGGATATCTGTCAGCTGCATGATTGTGAACTTGCCGTTTTCATCAAACTTCAGTGTGGAGTCGTTAAACGCCGCACTTGAAGAAAGACTCATTGCAGGCAAAAGCCCTGCAATCATTACAATCGCCAGAAGTAATGAAAGAATACGATTAGCTCTTTTCATTCTAGTGCCTCCTATGTTTTTCATTTTGCATAGATATCAGATTGTACCTAAGAATAGAGATACCTACACTATTAGCTCTTATATTGTATCACTTATGGTTAAAATAGTCAATCGTATTAGGAATTTTTTTCTATTTTTAACTATTATTTTTAAAAAAGTTGTGCTATTTGTCCAAACTAATCCTATATTTTGACCAAAAGCTAAAATCAACCACAATTTTTCCATATAAAATTTTTTTGCTTGCCATTTTTATATAGAAAGTCGTTTTGATAGCCTTGTAAATGGCAATGTGTGCTAAGTACTATACCTGCCACCTTAAAGTTGAACAATATTTAAATTTGTTTTTTCTCAATGCTTCGCTATGCGTTCGTGCGCATTTATCGGCAGTAAAAAAGCGCCCCGGGATTAACCGGGGCGCAGGGTTTATGCTATTTTCAGAGACTGAAATAATTTAAGGAGGGATTATTTTGTAATCTCTGTTGTGATAGCAGCTGTGTTAGCTTCGTACCAGCCCCTTGAATCCTTGAGCTTAAGAGCCATGGAGCCGGTGCCTTCATACTTGAAGAGTCTGTTGATAGTCCATGTGCATGTACCATCGCCATTGTCAACAACATTTGCATTAGAAGCTGTATATGTTGATGTAGAACCGGAAGCAAATACAAGCTGTACTTTAGCTACTGTTTCAGGAGCAACTACTGTGATTTCAGCTGCGGAACCCTTTGTAAGAACAAGAGCCTTAGAAGCTTCATCATCAGAGCCTGCTTCCTTAGCAACGAACTTAACTTCTTTGCTTGTATTGTCAACAAAATTTACTGTAAATTCGTATCTGAATTCTTCCCAAATCTTGCCGTACTTAGCCCAAGCTGTGAAATCGCCCTCGCCGAGGCTGAGAGCAACTGTCCATACCTCGTATGCGGGATCTTCCTCTGCGTAATCAACAACTTCACCTTCAGCGTTGTAAGAAACGATCTTAACATTTCTGCTGTAACGGTCAAGTGTGATAGTAGAGCCCTTCTCGCCGGCTACGCGGAGCTTAGAGGGAGCGCCTGTTACGGTGAACTCGTAATCCAATGTACCCTTCTTGTAGTACTTGGAGAAATCAGCCTCAACGACTGTAACTGCTGCCTTAGAAATCTCAAGAGCGTTGAATGCATCTGTGAGAGCCTGAGCTGCTGCGTCAACTGCTGCCTGGTTTGCGCCGGACTTATCGTTGATAAGCTCTCTGTCGATCTCTTCAGCTGCTGCTTTAGCTGCTGCATAAGCCTTCCAAGAGGAAACGGTGTACTTGCCCTGTTCCTCTGCGGGAGTGAGAGCGAGAGCTTCATCAAGAGCTGTGTAATCGCAAAGCTCACGAGCTGTAAGAGCTTCGATAGCGTTTACAAGAGCTGTCTTAGCTTCGTCTACTACATTCTGAGCAGCTGCTGCATCTTCGTAAACAGCCTGTGCTGCTGCAAGAGCTGCTGTGTATGCTGCCCAAGAAGCTTCTGTTGCTGTGTTCTCATCAAGTGTGGGAACTGTATCGATAGCTGCCTTGAGAGCTGACTTATCAGCCTTAGCAACAAGCTTAGCGATAGCTGCATCAATAGATGCGATAGCTGCTGTTACATCTGTATCGGAAGCGTTTGCGTTTGCGTTAACAACTTCAGCTGCTTCAATAACATTTGCAAGGTCTGCTTCTGCCCATGAATCGGGTGTATAGTTATCTGCTGTGTAGCTCTTAGCTGCTGCAATCTTAGCTGCAAGAGCTGTCTTGTCAGCCTTCTTAACAAGAGCCTTGATAGCTGTATCAAGAGCTGTAGCTGCGCTGTCAATCTTTGTCTGGTTTTCGCCTGCTTCGTCAGCGGTCATGTCTCGCTCAACAGCCTTAGCTGCGCTATAGAGAGCTTCAACATTGGAAGCTTCTACGGAAGCGGGTGTGTAGTCAGCGAGAGTGAGAGCTTCGTATGCTGCGATAGCTTCATCAAGAGCTGTGTAATCGCAACCATCGAGCTTTGTCAGGCCGCTGATAGCTGCAAGGAGAGCATCCTTTGCGCTATCAACTTCTGTCTGAGTTGCATCATCTTTGTCATAAACTGTCTGAGCTGCTGCAAGAGCATCAGTGTAAGCCTTTACAGAAGCAGATGTGCAGTTTGTTGTGTCAACAACTGTATCAATAGCTGCCTTAAGAGCTGTCTTATCAACTGTGGGTGTGGGATCTACGCCGCCTGAGCCGCCAACTGTAAGAGTAATGGTAGCATCGGAAACATCAACTACGCGATCATACTTTGTTGTGTCGGCGCCGTAAGTATCAGCATACTTGATAGCATTCAAAGCGTTAAACTGGATATACTGAAGGTTGTTTGCCGCTGCATCAGCTTCACCTGAACCATCGTCTGTATCGTAGCGAGCCATGAATGTTGAACCTAATTTGTTTTCAGAATTTGCTACAGTTTCGGGGTCGATAGAAATCTTACCGGATGTGCCTGCTGCTGCGTCTTCAGGAACTGTAAGATTGAAGTACATAACGGGCTGGAGCTCAGTAAGGATGATAGCCATACCGGCACCGGGGATAGTATAGGTAGTATCCTGGACAGTTGCGAGCATGTAGTAGTTGTAGTTCAGAGCCTCTTCTGTGCTATAGTAGTTAGCAGCTGTAGTGCCTGTGCCCTTCCAGCTTAAAGGCATGTGCTTTTTGAGAGTAGCGAAGTTCGAACTTGCTGTTTTGCCAATGAAGGCTCCTGCTGAAGATAAAACGCACTCGTTGAGGTAGAAAGGATTATCCAAAGTACCCTCGGCAGACCAAGCGTGTTCCTCATCCATTGCTACCAATTCATAAACCTTAGCAGCTGAAACTGTTGAAGGTTTGTCATAGTAGTCATATGTCGTATAATCAAGAGCTGTTGCCTGGAAAAGTGTGTTAGAATACATAACTGCATACTGAACAATGTGTGTGTAGAAGTTGGTCTGTGCCCAAATCTCTACGCGAACAACATCGCCGGCGTCAACTGCACCGTCAGTGATTTCAGTGTATTCACCGGTTTCTGTGTCAACCTTGTATGTTTTAAGCGCAAGCTTATAAGCATACGGATTGGTGTCTTTGTCGTATTCGTAATAGTCCGTAATGGACGCTGTTGCACTGATTGCAACCATGCCAAATACCATGGCAAGTGCAAGCACAACTGCTAACAATTTCTTTGCCAGCTTCATTAAGAAAATTCCTCCTTAAAAGTTTTTTTATATATTTTAGATGCCCGCAAGCATTTAAAATATACTGAGTAAGGTGTTTGAGTTAAACCACATGTGTTTGGTTGATTGACGAAAGATCTTTTTCGCCGCTGATAACTGCGTTTATGGCGGAACTGTCAAGAGCGTCAACTCCTGCACTGTTTGTATCCTCTATAAAGAGGTCACATGCATAATAGTTGATCATTTTATCGCCCTGAGGCTCGATTTCGCCGCTCAAATAGCCGTACAAAACTGAGCCGTCAAGATTATCTATAAGGCCATCACCACTTGTGTCACCGAAAAAGATAATCGGGTATTCAGCAAAAACTTCACCGGCTGCATTATAAACAGTAACAACTGTGCCGGTTGCAAGTGTATCGCTTGAAACAGTATATGTGCCGTTGTTTATAGTGAACTGATCTGTGAAAGCTTCGCCGTTATCTACAACTGCGACAACATCAAAGCCGCAGAGATATATGGTATCGTCGCCGTCAAACTGAATTGTTTTTACTGAGTAGCCCTCTGCCGCAACAAGCTCGGGATCTGCCGCAGCAACACTCTGGGCAACAACAGCTGCAGGGTCGGAAACTGTGACATTAAGCTCAGTTGCATCGTAGTAAGAGAGAGGGTCTGTAGGGTCGAGCATAGCCATATCGTAGAATGCGGTTGAATCTGCAGGGATTAAAACAGAGCCTGTGCCTGTAGCTGTTTCCTTAACCTTAAGTTGGAAAGTGAAAGCCTCGGCTGCAACGCCGCTGTTGAAAACAGCAACTGCCTTGTCCTCTGTTACGCCTGCAAACCACTGGATTGTGAAAGCCGAATGGGTATCCGCATAAGCTGCGGGTACGAAATCGTCAGCTAAAGCCGTGGTTGTGCTGCCGACTGCGGCAGTTACATTATCAATGGGGGTGGTTACACCGCCATCCTCACCAACAAGCTCAAAGAAATCCTTTGAGAAAAGCACAGGCCAACGCATTGCAGCTGCGTTGTAATTATTACTAATGCTGACTGTAACCGTGATAACATCACCCGGTTTAGCCGATTCGGCACTCAACGCAAGACCAACGCTGATATTCTCGCCGCCTTGAACTCCATCAACAGCAAAGCTTGTGAAAGCAAAGCTTGAAGCGAACATAGCGAGAGCCAAAACCAGCGCTGCTATCTTTCTGAAATTTCTTGTCATTGGGTTGCCCCCTTTTTAAAAAGCAATATCTGTTCACGGGGCGGAGCAAACCGCCCCGTGAAGCATGATCTAAATCTTTAAAACTATATTTGTGCAGTTAGCACCTGAATCAGGCACCTGCAGTACCGTCCTGCGGCATTGAATAGCCATCAGTTTCACCGGCAAGTATGCTTTCCATAACTGAAATGTCAACGCTATCAATTCCTCCGTCGGCAAAAACATCACCGGCAAGATTCAGAACGCCAAACTCATCATAGAGTTCACCACTCATCAAGGAATAAATCTGAGACAAGTCAAGACCGTCATACATACCGTCACCTGTTGTATCACCGTAGATGATGATGTAGTAAACGGTATCTTCGAAAGTAATTGTATCGCCTGTACCGATATTACCAGTACTATTCTCGTTGGGAGTGTATTCGTACGAAGCACCGCCTGTTGCAGTAATGAGTGATTCAATACCTTCGCCGTATTCAAGTATAAGACCATCAATGTACTTGAAATCTCCTAAATCACCCATACCGTCTTTAATTGCGGGAGTCCACTCATAGCCGTAGTTTGCAAGAACCTCTTCAGCCATAGAGAAATCAAGACCTGCTGCAACTCTCTCTACAAGAGCAAGTGCATCGAGAAGAGCCTGAGCAGCTGCGTCAACAACTGCCTGCTGGTCGCTAAGAAGGTCCTTAGCTACTGCAAGAGCGTCTTCGTAAGCTGCTGTGAGAGCTTCAAGACCTGTGTAAAGGTTCTCATAATCGGGTGTATCGAAAATTGCCTTTGCCTGTGCAATAGCATCGTTGAGCTGTGCATAGTCTGCAGGATCTGCACCCTTGAGTACAAGAGTCTTAAATTCTTGGATAAGCATCTGACGAGCAGTATTAATCTTTGTCTGGCGAAGGTCAGAACTGTTATCAGCGAGAACTTTCTCAGCAAATGTAACTGCTCTTTCGAGTTCGTTCCAGGAATCTACAGTATAATCATCCTGATTAAGGTCAGTCATCTTACCTGTTACAAGAACATAAGCATTCTGCAGGTAGTTCTTGGAAGAAGCGCGGCGAACAAGACGCTCAGCGTTCATTTCGTACATGTGACCTCTGTAGGTGATATCAAAGAGCTTGAGTGAGGGGATATTAGCAAGAGCTGTCTGATATGCCTCGAGCTCTTCAGGAGTTGCATCGGGACCGGGCTCAGCAACCTTCTGAGAGTTGATGAGAGAATCCATGTTGTTTCTGTGCTTCCTGTAGCGATTCCATGTGTAGAGAACATAGTCCTCTGATCCCATGTAGTTGTAAGCGGGATCATCATATGTCATTCCGTCAGGATTGCTGGGCTGGTATTCTTCTCTAAGAGCTTCAAGAGAAGCAACACCGGCGCTGACTGCGCAAGCATCAAGGTCAGCAGCCGCTCTCTTAAGAGCCTCAGCTGCGGGGCCGTAAACAGATGCGTCAAATGTAGCAAATGTTCTGGGCTTAAGAACGATAGCCTGTGCTGCATCGAGAGCGTTGATGTAATTGCTCCAAGCTGTTGCTGCGTTTACATTGTGAGTTGTTTCAGTTACATTGCCTTCCTCGTCTGTAGTCTTTTCAACATATGTGAATGTGCCGCTTGTAGCATAGTTGCTCTTCTGGCGGTTAGCAGACATAGCGTCGTTTACAATGCCGTAAAGGTTGTAATCGTTGTAGAATACAAGGTTACGGCTAATTGTATACGGAACATTTTCTGTATCAGCTGTATCGGTAGGACCGAAAGAGTGAGTAACAGAAGCAGTATAACTTGTTTCGTTGCCAATTTCAGCAAGGTAATCTTCAAAGTCCATATCCTTAGTTGTGCCGTCTTCAGCGCTTACCTGGGGAACATTGACCTTGAACATATCGAAGGAGGCGGGGATATAACCGGCCTGCTTTGTTGTGATATTTGTCCACTCAGCTGCTTCAACGAGACCTGCGGGAAGTGTTGAAGAGAAGCCTGTGTAGGAAATTACAGCATCGGCAGCCATGTAGGAATCCTTTTCACTATCACGGCCGATCTTGTATTCCTGACCTCTGAGCGCTGACCAATTGCTGATATAAGCGCTGGGTGCGCTGATGACATAGTGGTTATTCATACCGATGCCGTCAACATAAATGTTGTAGCCATTAGCATCTGTTTCGTAGTAGCTGTCATCATCATCGGGATTTGTGTTGCTTACATAAGTATAGATACGGTACTCGATGGGAGAAGAGGTAAGTGATTTACCGGATTCATCGAGAATTTCGTAAGCAAGAACAAAGTTAACAAGACCTGCGTTTGCAAGAGTACCTGTTACGGGGAAGCTTGTGCTGTCACCACCGTTGAGCTCAAGGCCTGCGTTGTAGGTTACATTAACACGGGAATCGCTGGGAGTGATAGAAACAATCTTAACTTTATAAAGGTTATCCTGATGTGTTACGCCCTCAGCGTCTGTCCATGCGGTGTTAAGACCGGAGGAAGCGTTACGGACAACGATAGATGTGCCGTTAAGAGAAAGGTTCGAGCTGAGGATGAAATCGGGATACATGATTGTGGGGTCTTCAATCTGCTGAGCAGTTGTGAGGTCAAGAATCATACAAACCAGAGGAAGAGCTCCGGGAATAAGGTTTGTTCTGATTGAATAGAGACCTGTCAGAAGGCCGTTAATGATATCACCGAGTGCCTGCTTTGTGAGGATGCTTTCGATATTGGGGAAAGCGGTGGGCATAGCGCCGGGGATAACGCAGTTGAGAACTCTTCTTACGAAACCGAGGATAACGGAAACAGGTGAGGAGTTAAGTTCACCATTGGGGTTTCTCTTGAAGAGATCGAAGAAATGCTCAATCTTGAGGTCAAGGATGTTACCGATAATAACATCCATGATGACGGTCTTGGAACCGTCTGCAAGGCTTACGGTCTTGACACTGCCGTCATCGCCGATAACACGAGCTGTCTGAGGCAGCCAGCTGATAGGAATAAGTCCGAAGATAATTTTGTCAAGCTTTTCCCAAGCTGAAAGGCTTGTGTTTGAGCTAAGATCAGCAGCATAGTCGAGGATGCCGCCATAATTTTTGAGAGCCCAGTCTACAAGAGCTGTGACTGTCTGCTCAAATGTAAGACCCTTAGGAAGGTTAACATTTATCAGAGAGTTGAGATAGTATCTTGCGATAACTGCTACAATAGCCTGCCAGCCAGCATCGGAGTTGGGATCAATAGCACCGCTCTGGAGCTGAGCGTAGATGTTCTCTTCGGGAACCTTATCAGCTATAAGTTCGCAAAGTGCATATGTAAGGATAGCGCGAACAGATGTGAGGTTCTCGGGAAGAAGCATATTGGGAGCAAAGCACTCAATGAGTTCGGGACCGAACTTGAGAACTAAATCTTCAATATCAACGATCTCTGCAAGGAGAGCGTCCATCTCGGTTGTATCTGTCGGAAGCGTGATATAATCGGAAAGATATCTGTTGCCGTACTGTCTGATAAATTCCTTGACATACTTCATGACATTGGGAATGAACTCATCAAGTGAGCCGTATGTCCAACTAACAGCATCAAAATTCTTGCCTTCTGAAAGTGCTTCGACCCAGCCGCCGACGATATTGTTGAGTTCGGAGATGAACTCCTTAGTATCGGAGCCTGCAAAATCGTAATTCTGAATTTCGTAGTTGAGGTTGAGCATTTCACCGGCAACATTCAGTATGACTTTGCCTGCTTCAACATCTGCTGCAAGGCTTGTTGCGGGGAATGTGCAGCCCTGTGCTCTGAGTTTTGTGATATCGGAGCAATCGTCAAGGTAGTAGCCTACAACTTCCTGCTTGTCGACCATGACGCCGTCTTCTTCAACCTGAACAGTCTTTGTAATTTCGTACTCAGCAAATGTTTCGTTGGTAACACCTGCTAACTTATAGAAGGCCTTCTTAAATTCGGTGTTAGCCATGGGAACAAAAATTTCTGCATAAGCTTTTTGAAGCGCTGCTTCAAAAACATCGTAGAAACTGGGAGCGTCGATATCGAGAACGCCGGAGAGCTCCATTGAGATGCCCCAGCCAAATCTGCGGTTAAGGCTCCTCTCAAGGTCATTCATCTGGTCGTCAACAAGGAGCTGAACCATTGCGTCTGCCTTATATTGATCGGAAGCCTTTTCAGCGTCGCTCAAACTATCCCACTTGGGAAGACCGTTTTTCTCGGGCTTATAAACCACATCATAGAGGAGACCTCTGATAAGGTTGGGAGCGTCAAGATAAGCCTTGAACTCGGGAAGAAGACCTTCGATAAGACCTTCGAGAGTTGCGCCGAGCTTAAGTGTGCCGTAGCCATACTTTGCAAGAAGACCGGCATTATCGTTGATGAACTGAAGGAGTGAGTAGATAACATCCAAGTCACTCTTACCGGGAGTTGATCTTCTGCAGCCCTTTGATGCGAATGTGGGATCGGTGAAACCGTCATCAGCATCTGCATAGTAGAGAGCGCTGAAGTCTAACTCTGCACCGAGCTCACCTGCAAGGTTGAGAACGGTTTTCCAAACCTCACCGTTGTAAATAGGCTCTGCGGATTCAAGCAATACATCAATGCTTGAAAGGTTGATAACAACATTAAGAACCGGGATTTTGATTTTGGGTTCTTTAACTTCTGCGAGCATGCCGTCAACAGCATCGAGTGCAACTGATGCCAACTGTTCTGCTGTGAAAACAGGCTGGTCAATTGAGTCGTACGATTTGATAGCGGAGTCCTTATACTCGTGGTATGCAGCCTGCGCACCGATTGCGAAGGTTGAGCATAACATAGCGATTGCAAGAACCATGCTCATAAGCTTTTTAAAGTTGCTCAAGTGATACACCTCCAAAAAATTTTACAAAGGGTTTTATTTGCAGACGGTATGAACCGTCTTGCTGCGAAAAGGGGAACGCGTTTAGCTTCGGTTAATCAACCTCCTTAAAATAATCTTGCCGAATAAAACTTTAATCTGCCGCTATCAACGAAGACCGCCTGCGGTATGGTTTAGCGTACCGCCATGTGGTCAGCGCAAATTGAGCAGACCCGGTTTTCAACGGCGGGGGCTTTATTAGCAGAAGCAAATAACCTAAAGTACACTTCCTCATTTAGGGGCACTACCCCCTTTGTACTTTTTCAGTCATATCTATATTAATACTTAAAAGGGATATTGTCAACCTAAAAAAAGAAAAACCTCGTCAATTTGCACATTTGCACAATAATATTTTTGTTTTTTTGTGCATAAATACAGCTCTGATTTTACACAATTCTACATTTCAAATTATTTGGATTTTGAATAACGCTCTGCAAAATACAATCAGTTGTACTCATATAAATTTTGGACACAAAATAAGGCACAAAAGCGAATTTTCTTCCTGATTTACCAAAAAAAGTTATAAAATGGTAAACTTTTTATAACTTTTTTGTTTTCTCACTGTTAATTATAAACATTATATTTATATATCCGCATATATCCGTATCTGCGTTATCTGTCATAAAAAAAGCAAGGCTCATCTGAACCTTGCTCTCCGTTTTGCAATTATTCGTTATTCTGTTCGTCTGAATTTTGTTCGGGCTGATTTTTGAGTTATACCGCCGCCGGGTCTTTTTCAGAAAAATCTGCGAGGTCTGATTGCGTACATTTCTCCGCGCTCTATTTCCTCATCATTCAAAACAGCGAGCGGATTTCTATTCAGCATATCATCATAGACCCTTTCAGGCACTGCGGCCGGAAACCGCTGAGCCATTTCTCCCAGGTTTGTCGGTCTGTGAGCCACCGAATGAGCGTCAGTTCCGATAAACGATGCCAAGCCGTTAGCCGTCATAAGATAGCTCAGCTCCTGCGCCGCCGGACCCATATATCCGGCAAGGGACGGTGCATTCAGCTGGAACAAAACTCCCATATCTGCCAGGTGATTTACAATATCATAATCCGCCTGCATATAATAATATCTCTCCGGGTGAGCTATAATCGGTCTATATCCTCTGGCAAAAAACTCGTTGACATACTTTATCAATCTATTTATATTCAGTCCTCTGAAATCAAACTCAATGAGCATATATCTGCTCCCGTTTATTGTGGCTGAATCCAAGCTCGGCGCATAAAACACATCGTCATTTACATAGACCTCTGTGCCGGGATAAATCTCCAGCTCTATGCTCCGTTTATCCAGCTCACGGCGCAGCTCATCAAGCCTGCTGTCCCTCAGGCGTATAAAATCCTCCGTCTCATCCAATTTTGCTAGATGAGGTGTTGCTATTAACTTATCCGTTCCGCTTTCCTTTGCAATTTTACAAAGTCTTACGGCTTCCTCCATGCTATCTGCGCCGTCATCAATATCCGGCAAAACATGGCTATGAAAATCCACCATTTTAATGCCTCAATACAATAGATTTATTCAGGGGAGTTTAATCTGCGGATGCCTCAGGCTATTTCCTGCACCCTCTTTCAATGCTCCACATGCCGGCAGGCGCTTCACAATGCGAAGCATTGCTTCACGCACGAGGTGCGCTTCTCGTGCCGCAAGGCATGCTTCATTCCAAAATTCGTAGGGGACGGGTTTCCCGTCCCGATGGAAAGAATAAAACTATCGTCAAATCGTAATTAATAAAACACTAAAAATTAAACATTAGCCTTAATCTCTTCAACCTTATCGGTTTTTTCCCAAGGCAGGTCAATATCTGTTCTGCCGACATGGCCGTAAGCTGCAATCTGCTTATAAATAGGCTGTCTCAAGCCGAGAGTGCTGATAATTGCGGCAGGAGTGAACTTAAACACCTTATTAACAGCTGCTTCAAGTCTTTCGTCTGCAACTGTGCCTGTGCCGAAGGTATCAATGCGGACGGAAACAGGCTCTGCAACGCCTATTGCGTATGCAAGCTGAACCTCGCACTTTTTAGCCAGACCTGCGGCAACAATATTTTTTGCGGCATATCTTGCGGCATAGGCTGCGCTGCGGTCAACCTTAGTGGGATCCTTGCCGGAGAATGCGCCGCCGCCGTGGCGTGAATATCCGCCGTAGGTATCAACAATAATCTTTCTGCCTGTAAGGCCGCTGTCGCCCTGAGGACCGCCTGTTACAAAGCGGCCTGTGGGATTGACAAAAATCTTTGTATTTTCATCAATAAACTCTGCAGGAACAACGGGCTTGATAACATTTTCAATGACATCTGCACGAATCTGCTCCTGTGTGACATCTGCGCTATGCTGTGAAGAAACAACGATAGCGTCGATTCTGACCGGCTTATCGCCGTCATATTCAACTGTAACCTGAGTTTTGCCGTCGGCACGAAGATAGCCCATAAGGTCATTCTTGCGAACTTCTGTGAGCTTTAAAGCGAGCTTATGAGCCATTGCGATAGGCAGAGGCATAAGCTCCGGAGTTTCATCGCAGGCAAAGCCGAACATCATGCCCTGGTCGCCTGCACCCTCACGGTCAACGCCCATTGCTATATCGGGGCTCTGCTTATCAACTGCAACAAGCACGGCGCAAGTATTTCCGTCAAAGCCTTTTTCTGCGCTGTCGTAGCCGATTTCGCAAACTGTTTTTCGGGCAATAGCAGGAATATCAATATTTGCGGTTGTTGAAATTTCGCCCATAATCATAATCTGACCTGTAGTGCAGGTTGTTTCGCAGGCAACTCTGCCGTTGGGGTCCTGAGCGAGAATAGCGTCAAGCACTGCGTCAGAAATCTGGTCGCAGATTTTATCGGGATGTCCCTGTGTAACTGATTCTGAAGTAAACAGACTTTTACTCATTTTGTTTTCCTCTCTTTCTTAACCTTTCACATTTTTCACAAAAAAACAGCACCTCGGCAAACCGCGGTGCAAGCTTGGGATATTTGGCTATCCTAACCTTATCTTCCGGTTTTCACCGCAGGATTTAACACCTTGCCCGAAGGCAGGTTGTCGGGCTTCGCAGGGCCTGTTCCCTCAGCCGCTCTTAATAAGGAAATATTAAGTTCGCTATGTATTATATAACAACATTCCCTGCTTGTCAAGAATTTTAAATGCCTCAACGGCAAAGTGCCGTTCCAAATGCCTCAATACAATAGATTTGTTCAAGAAAGTGTAATCTGCGGATATCTCAACATGTTTCCAATTTACAAAGCATTAAATTTTGCCGGATGAGTAAATGAAAATATGGTATATTGGAAACTGCCTATTTTTCCGCAGATTACGCTCCCCTGAACAAAGCGGCTTAATTGAGGCATTAAAAAACCACCTCAAGTTTTTTTGAGGTGGCTGAAAGATGCTTAAATTAGCCTAAGACATACATATTTACATTTTTACGACCCCACTGAACGCAATCGTCGTAGGAATCCATATAGACATCAACAACGGTTTTGCCGTCATGAATAAATCCGCCTGTATCTGCGGCAATGGCGTAGCCGTAAACCGTTCCGTCAGTTGCAATGATATAGAGCTCAGTGCCGTAAGGAATAATGCTGGGGTCAACGGCAACATGGCCAACATTAGTAGGTCTGCCGGAAGCAGTTTTTGTGCCGCCGTAGTAGGCTGTTGAGCTGCCGGAAATAACTTTTTTATAGTTCTTTGGCACGCCATTTTTATCCAGCTTAACAGAGCCTAAGTTTGAATAGGGTTCGCCGTTAGCCTTAACTTCGTAAACTTTCTTTGTGCCGATTGCAGTAACCTTGTTTACAGGCTTTTTAGTCACGGTTTCGCTTTCAACAACGCTGTCGATAAGCACGCCGTTTACATATTTTTCTCTGTAGTTGACAGTTTTTTCGCCGTCAACGCCCTCGGTTACAACCTTTGTTGTGCCCTTTGTAAGGCTTGAATCCTTTTTGGTTGTGCTTTCAAAGGGAATTTTCTCTGTCTCTGATTTTTCCTTGTAGATAACCTCATCAACGAAAATAACCATGCCGCTGTTTACAACCTCGTCAAGGTCGTGAGAAACAACATCGTTTTCGCCGATGGTTACGCCGGCTTTTTCAATAGCATCGCCAACTGTACCGACAGCCATCTGCAAATTCATGCGCTTGCCGTGATAAGCCACGCAAACAGGGAATGCTCTTGCCACGGATATAATCATTCCGTCTGTAACGGACTGAGTTGTGCTGTAGTTGACAAGGTCGTTTTCGCCGACCTCAACATTTGCCAAATCAATAGCTTCGGCAACTGTGCCGTCAAAAGTGAAATATACTGTGCCTTTTGCATCGTTAACACCTACAACAGATGCTCTTTTGATGCGGATTGTGCTGTCCTCACCGGGAACAAAGCCGGTCAAATCCAGCTCGTCGAGGGCGGAATATTCGATTTCTGCCTCTTTGATAATTTCCTTAGGTGATGTGCTTGAAGTGTATATAGTAGTCTTAGTGGTTCCGTCATCAAGCTCAACATAGTAGCCTGCGCTCTCTGCGGCAAAAGCCGTAATTGTGCAGAGAATTGTAAGCACTATAGCTATTGCAACGATCTTTTTGAATGTTCCCGTCGCTCCTGCCTTAGTCTTGATTTTTGATATCATCTAATCGCTCCTTAACTTTTTTTGCGCTGAAATTCAAAGCTCATAAGCTTAGTAATTTGCGCCCAAGGAATACACCTAAATGCTTCCTCAGTTGTTATTATCGACCGTGACATTTGCAATTATAGAGAAATCTTGCTGATATGTCAAATTTCTGAAACTCCTCTTTTTGTGCAAAATAGCTAAAGAGTTTTGGTTAAAATTCTATATAACCACTAAATATTCAATTTTTCGGCTTGTCCCTATACTACCTTTAAGCTGATTTTTTGTGAAAAACCTAAAAAGTTACAAATGGTTACAAAACGGTTTCAAAATGGTGTTTTAGTGCTTATTTAGAATTATAATTGCCATTTTTTATAATTTTATTCATTCAGCAAATATAGCCATTTGTTGAAATAAAGCCGTTTTTATTGTATAGCGGCTTGAATAATTAATTTGTAACCTTTTTGCATTTTTGAAGTGAAATTATTAATATAATGTAATTAATATAATGAATATCAACGCAGCCGAAAAGGACAAGAGAGCAGACATTTCTGCCTGCTCCCTTGCCGGATGTGGGGTGTGAAAGAGAAAGATATGGGTCGGGCTTTGGAGTGGTTTCCTATGCCCTTATGTGGAAACCGCAAGTGCCTTGGCTTTTAACACTGCGGTAGTTCCCGGTTGTTTAGGTATGCGGACAACATACTCTATGTATTCCTCCGTTTCGCTTTTTACGGAATCCGCATCAATGCCTGCTTTGCGTATTGTATCAACAGCGTGATTTAGTGTATTCACAAACAGGCGGACATCTTTAACATTTTTCATTGGAACCTTATGGCTGAGCTTTTTCCTGCCCATCATCTGAGCAATCATTCGCTCGCTTTCGGCAACGGTCAGGTGCTTATCTGCCATAATGCTCAGGGCTCTCGTCTGCTGTTTTTCATCTTCAAGCCGCAATAATGCTCTTGCGTGGCGTTCTGTAAGCCCGGATTTTATGATTGTTTCACGTGAAACATCGCTGAGATTCAGCAGCCGCAGCTTATTTGCGATTGTGGACTGCGCCTTGCCGAGCCGCTTTGAAATATCCTCTCGGCTCATTCCGAAAACATCTATGAGCCGCTCGATTGCCGCCGCTTCCTCAAAAAAGCCGATATTTTGCCGCTGTATATTTTCAATCAGCGAAAAGACGGCAGATTTCTCATCATCAACATTCATCACGATACAAGGGATTTTTGCAAGCCCTACCATGCGTGCGGCTATGAGCCGCCTTTCCCCTGCGATTAGCTCAAAGCTGCCCTTTTCTCCGGGGCGCACCGTCAGTGGCTGCAAAAGACCGTTGTGCTTTATGCTTTCTGCAAGGCTGTTGAGCTCATCATAATCAAATCTCATTCTCGGCTGATTAGGATTGCGCTCAATGCTCTCCTGTTCAATAAGCAATATTTGTCCTGCAATTTGCCTCTTTTGTTTCATTTTTGATGCCTCAATACAATATATTTGTTCAAGTAAGTGTAATCTGCGGATATCTTAGGATATTTTCAATATACCAAGCTTTCAGTTTACGCATATTCTAAAGCTCTTCACTTCTTCACTAAAAATGCTCCTGCCTTCTGCTACAAATGTTAGCAGAAAAGCAGGAGCTTGTCCAGCAAAAGCCTTCGACCGAAAACGGCTTAAAACTATTATTTTTTAGATAATCCGAGGGGTTCTTTTGAAATTTTTGCCGAAGCACGGGGATATTTGGGAGGAGTTGGCGAAACTTTCTTGATAACAACAAGGTATCTTTCGCCCATATCGCCCAAAATAAACTTTTTAACCTCCTGTATCTCACCGCCGAGGATTTTTATTGCTTCTTTGGCTTCAGCAATCTCTTCCATAGCCTTTGCGCCCTTAAGAGCAACAAATGTGCCTCCTATCTTGGTTAAAGGAAGGCAATATTCGCTCAGCTCGCGCAGATTTGCAACAGCACGGGAAAATGAAAAATCAAATCTGTTGCGAAGCTGAATCTTAACTCCAGCCTCTTCCGCACGCATATGCAAGGTTCTGCCGCGCCCGCTCATTTCCAGCTTGTCTATAACATAATCAACAAACATTAGTTTCTTTTTTGTGCTGTCAAGCAAAACTGCGTGTAAATCAGGCCGTGCAATAATCAAAGGCAGACCGGGAAATCCGCCCCCCGTGCCAACATCAATGAAGCTCGCACCCTGAGGTACATCAACAGCCGCAAGGGCGGTTAGAGAATCTGCAAAGTGCTTATAAACTATCTGAGTAGGCTCGGTAATAGCAGTCAGATTAATTCTGCTGTTCCAATCAACCAGCATTTCGGCAAACCTATCAAAATTCGCAAGGGTCTTATCATCAAGGCTTACGCCGAATTTCTCCGTTTCGCTTTTTAATAAATTAATATCTATCATTGATTATTCTCGCTTTCCTTATGCTGTTCTGAAAGGCGTATCAGCAAAACCGAGATATCGGCAGGGCTGACGCCGCTTATTCGGCTTGCCTGACCGATATTCTGAGGCTTGACCTTGTTTAGCTTTTCTATAGCTTCAAGCCTTAAACCTACAATCTCGCTGTAATCTATATCGTCGGGGAGCTTTTTAACCTCAAGGCGGCGCATTTCCGCAACCTGAGCTTCCTGACGCTTCAAATATCCCTCATATTTGATTGAAATTTCAACCTGTTCAAATATTTCATAGGGCAAATCCGGTCTGCCTGTATCAAATGGAGCTAAATCTTCATAGGTAATTTGCGGCCTTTTCAAAAGCTCAACCATGCGTATGCCTATATTTAACGGTGATGTTTCACGTGAAACAAGCATTGCGTTGAGTTCATCGCTTTGGTGGATTACCGCAAGCTTAACTCTTTCTGTCTCCTGCTCTATAAGCTCAAGCTTCCTGTTAAACTTTGCCCAGCGTTCATCGCTGATTAAGCCTACCTTTCTGCCGATAGGCGTCAATCTGCGGTCTGCATTATCCTGCCGGAGCAGCAGCCTGTATTCCGAGCGTGAAGTCATCATTCTGTAGGGGTCGGAGCATCCCTTTGTAACCAAATCGTCAATAAGGGTGCCGATATAGCTGCCTGCCCTGTCGAGAATCAACTTTTCTCTGCCTAAAACCTTATTTGCGGCGTTGATGCCTGCAACTAAGCCCTGAGCCGCCGCTTCTTCGTATCCGCTGCTTCCGTTAAACTGACCTGCACCGTAAAGCCCGCTGAAATCACGAAATTCAAGGGTAGCGTTCATTGATAAGGGGTCAACGCAGTCATATTCAATGGCATATGCCGTTCTCATAACTCTTGCGTTCTCCAAGCCTTTTATAGTGTGGAGAAATTTAAGCTGCACATCTTCGGGCAAGGAGGATGAAAGACCCTGCAAATACATCTCCTGTGTATCTGCTCCGCATGGCTCAACAAAAAGCTGATGCCTTTCTTTTTCGGCAAAGCGAACTATCTTATCCTCAATGCTCGGACAGTATCGGGGACCAACACCGTCTATCTTGCCGCCATAAAGGGGTGAACGGTGAAGATTATCGAGAATTATCTGCTTCGTTTCCTCGTTAGTATAAGTTACATAGCATGCTTCGGTGTTTTCAATTTTACCATCAAAATTAAAGGAGAAAGGAACTTTATGTTCATTGCCGTACTGAGGCTCCATTACGCTGAAATCTATGCTGTTGCGGTTCAGGCGAGGCGGAGTTCCTGTTTTAAACCTGCGAAGGGGCAAGCCAAGCTTTTTGAGAGACTGAGCAAGGGCGGTTGCAGGGAACATACCGTCAGGGCCGCTTTCATATGAAACATCTCCCACATATATTTTGCCGCCTAAGAATGTGCCTGTGGCTATGATAACGCACTTAGCCGTATATTCAGCCTCAAGCTGAGTGAGCAAATGCCAGATGCCGTCTCCGTCTTTTTCTAACGACACAATCTCAGCCTGCTTTAAAATCAAGTTTTCTTGGTTTTCAACTGTATTTTTCATGTAAGCGCTGTATCTGCGCCTGTCAATCTGCGCACGCAGGCTATGAACGGCAGGACCCTTGCCCGTATTTAACATTCTTGTTTGCAGGGTATTATTATCTGCTGCTATGCCCATTTCGCCGCCGAGAGCATCAATTTCACGCACAAGGTGTCCCTTTGATGTTCCGCCGATAGAGGGATTGCATGGCATATTTCCGAGAGAATCCAAATTTATTGCAAACATAATGGTTTTACAGCCAAGGCGTGCTGCGGCAAGGGCAGCTTCAATTCCTGCGTGCCCTGCTCCTATAACAGCTATATCAACATTTTCCGCAAAATATTTCATCTATCAATTCACTTCTATTTTTCTAATTTAGAATTTTATTTACCGACGCAAAAGCGTGAAAATATTTCATTAACAACGGCATCCCCTGCTTTTTCGCCTGTGAGAGCCAAAAGCTCGTCTATTGCGGCATTTGCGCTGACTGTGACCGCATCGAGGGTCAAACCGAGTTCAAGCCCCGTAATAGCCTCTTGCAAACATTCTGCCGCTTTTTCACAGCATCTGCGCTGTCGTTCGTTTGCAAGCATTGCGGCGGAAGTATCAACGCTGTTTGCGCCCAGAGCCGATTCCACAGCTTCTGCCAACTCCTTTTCGCCCTTGCCCAGCTTTGCGCTGATATAGACAACACTTTTAAATGAACTGAGTTTTTCTTTATCAAAATCCGCAGCTATGTCGTCCTTATTTGCAACGGCAACGGCGAGCTTATTTTTGCAAAGCTCAATTATTTTCTCGTCCTCGCTGTCAAAGGGTCTGCTTAAATCGAAAACGGCGAGTACGAGTTCGCACCGTGCAACCCTGTCAACGGCAAAATCAACGCCGATTTTTTCAACCTCGTTACCTGTTGCGTGTATGCCTGCAGTATCCGCAAGGCGAAGCACAACATTGCCCAGGCGTACCGTATCTTCAACAACATCTCTCGTTGTGCCTGCAATATCCGTTACAATGGAGCGATTAAAGCCGGAAAGCAGATTCATCAGCGTAGATTTGCCAACATTTGGCTTACCTGCGATTACCGTATCAATTCCTTGAGTAACTGCTCTGCCTGCATCGTAGCCGATTAAAAGCTCATTTAGCTGAGAAAGGACGGATTTATAATCATCAAGCAACTTACGGCTTGATATTTCTTCAATTTCATCATCGGGGTAATCAACCCAAGCGGAAAGATATGCGGAATCAGTTATAAGAATCTGAGCAGCGGCATTAATTTTTTTGCTCAATGCGCCCTCAAGAGCTGTCAAAGCGGCGTTTGCGCCCTGTTCGCCCTGTGCGCCGATAAGGCTCATTACGGCTTCCGCCTCGGTCAAATCCATTTTGCCGTTTAAAAATGCCCGTTTTGTAAATTCGCCCGGTGCTGCAGGCTCAGCCCCGGCGTCGAGCACGGCACGAAGCACACGGCTGACAACATAAACGCCGCCATGGCAGGAAATTTCGGCAACATTCTCACCCGTATAGCTGTGAGGAGCACGGAAAACCAAAAGCACCGCTTCGTCAATTTTTTTGTCACCGTGTATAACGGTACCATAGGCGGCGGTATAACCCTTCATGTTTTTCACATTTTTATTGCCTGAGGGTATGAAAACCTTAGCGGCAATGCTTATTGCATCGTCGCCGGAAATTCTGATAATGCCTAAACCTCCTGCTGCAACGGGAGTTGAAACAGCGGCAACGGTATTTTCAAATTTCATAAAGACATTTCACCCCATAATAATACATGATAATAATTATATCAAAAAGATAAGTAAATTCAAGTATTTTGTTGTTTAAAGGGTTACATTTTAATTTATAAAGGTCATTTAAAAAGCCAAACTAAATAAAAGAACGAAAGTGAGCAAAAAAATGTGGAATATTTTGTGGAATATGTGGATAATTATATCTATTAATATAATAATTTTATTTGTAGGGCAAAATTTTATCAGCTGAAAAAGCCAAAATATGTATGTGTTAAAATGATGTGACCCAAAAAGAAAGAGAAGTAACTTCAAAATATGGTATAATGAGTTTGCTATAACCATTAACCGTAAAAGGAAGATACTTCTCATGAACATTTTAACACAAGAAGCAAAGAAAAAGCA
>CASFRX010000067.1 GCA_949297075.1 uncultured Oscillospiraceae bacterium
GAAGATGTAATAGAAATGATGCTTGCAGGTGCAACTGCGGTGCAGGTTGGCGCGGCAAACCTTGTTGACCCCTTTGCCTGCCGTGATATTATAGATAATTTACCTATGGTAATGGAAAAATACGGTATAAATGATTTGAATGAAATTATAGGAGGCGCACACTAATGGGAAAAGATGTAATTGTTGCTTGCGATTTTGCGAGCAAGGCTGATGTTATGAGCTTTCTGGATAAGTTCACTGATTGCAAGCCCTTTGTTAAAATAGGCATGGAGCTTTACTATGCAGAAGGTCCTCAGATTGTTAAAGAGATTAAAGAAAGAGGACATAAGATTTTCCTTGATTTAAAACTTCACGATATCCCAAACACAGTAAAAAAATCAATGGCCGTGCTTTCGCACCTTGATGTTGATATGACTAATCTTCACGCAAGCGGAACAATCACAATGATGCAGGCAGGCTTAGAGGGACTTACAAGGCCTGACGGTACTCGTCCGCTTCTTATTGCCGTTACTCAGCTCACCTCCACAAATCAGGAGCGTATGGAAGAAGATTTGCTCATCAAGGAGCCCATTGACAAGGTTGTTATGCACTACGCTAAAAATGCGGCAACCGCAGGCCTTGACGGTGTTGTTTGTTCACCGCTGGAGGCGGGCAAGGTTCACGAAACATGCGGCGAAAAGTTTTTGACAGTTACTCCCGGCGTACGCTTTGCTGACGGCGAAATCGGTGACCAGTCTCGTGTTATGACTCCTGCTCAGGCTAAGGAAATCGGCAGTGACTATATTGTTGTTGGCCGTCCTATCACAGCCGCTAAGGATCCTGTAGCCGCATATAAGCGCTGTGTGGCAGAATTTGTTGATTAATTAAAAGGAGATAGATAAGCTATGAAAAAGACTATTGCTAAGGATTTACTTAAAATTCAGGCTGTATTTTTTCGCCCCGAAGAGCCTTTTACATGGGCGAGCGGCATCAAGAGCCCTGTTTACTGCGATAACCGCCTTATCCTTACCGCTCCCGAAGCTCGTAAGGATGTTGAAAACGGACTTGCAGCAATAATCAAAGAAAATTATCCTGATGTTGAAGTGCTTATGGGTACATCAACCGCAGGTATTGCTCATGCCGCTATCACAGCAGAAATCATGGGACTTCCTATGGGCTATGTCAGAGGTTCAAGCAAGGATCACGGCAGACAGAACCGAATCGAAGGAAAGCTTGAAGCAGGACAAAAGGTAGTAGTTGTTGAAGACCTTATTTCAACGGGCGGCAGTGTAATTGATGTTGTTGATGCGCTTCGTGAGGTCGGTGCAGATGTTCTCGGTATTGCTTCTATTTTCACATACGGTATGCAGAAAGGTCTTGACCGCCTTGCAGCCGCAAATGTTAAAAATGTAAGTCTTACAGATTTTGACTGCATTGCGGAGGTAGCGGCGGAAGAAGGATATATTGCCAAGGAAGATATTGCAAGACTTATCAAATTCCGCAATAATCCCTCCGATGAAAGCTGGATTGGTGAAGCAAAATGAGAAGCTTAATTGATATTCTTGAGCTTAATACTGAAGAAATAGAAGAGCTTATTCATAAGGCTAACGATATTATTGCAAATCCTTCAAAATACAGCGAAAAATGCCGAGGAAAGAAGCTTGCTACTCTTTTCTTTGAGCCTTCAACAAGAACAAGACTTAGCTTCGAGGCGGCTATGTATGAGCTTGGCGGCAATGTTCTCGGCTTTTCCGAAGCGCAAAGCTCATCTGCCGCAAAGGGCGAAAGTGTTGCTGATACAGCTAAAATGATATCCTGCTATGCGGATATTGTTGCCATGCGTCATCCTAAAGAGGGCGCACCTCTTGTTGCCGCAATGAATGCAACAATTCCCGTAATAAATGCCGGGGACGGCGGACACAACCACCCCACACAAACCCTTACGGATTTGCTCACAATCTACAGAGAAAAGGGTAGGCTTGACAATTTAACCGTCGGTTTCTGCGGAGATTTAAAGTTTGGCAGAACAGTTCATTCACTTATTAATGCTCTTTCAAGGTATAAGAATATAAAGTTCGTCCTTGTTTCTCCTGAGGAATTGAAGCTTCCCGGCTATGTAAAGGATAACCTTAAAAAAAGCGGTCTCGAATATGTTCAGACAACGGATTTAGACGCCGTAATGCCTGAGCTTGATATTCTCTACATGACCCGTGTTCAGCGCGAACGATTCTTTAACGAGGAGGATTATCTCCGCCTGAGAGATACTTATATTCTCCGTCCTGAGCGCCTCAGTAATGCAAAGGAAGATTTGTCTATACTTCATCCGCTTCCCCGTGTAAACGAAATAAGCGTTGCTATAGATAACGACCCCAGAGCTTGCTATTTTAAGCAGGCATTAAACGGCAAGTTTATCCGCATGGCGCTTATATTAAAGCTGTTGGAGGTTGAATGAAATGAAAATTGATTCTATCAAAAACGGTATTGTAATTGACCACATAACAGCGGGCAAGGGTATGCGTATTTATAATATACTCGGTCTTGACAGCTTGGATTGCAGTGTTGCGTTGATTAAAAATGTTTCCAGCTCCAAAAGAGGTAAGAAAGACATAATCAAGGTTGACGCTGAATTTGATGTTGATACGGATATTTTGGGCTATGTTGATCCCGGTGCAACGGTTAATATCATCAAAAATGAAGAAACTGTTGAAAAGAAAAAGCTTGAATTACCTGAAAAGCTTACCAATGTCATAGCTTGCAAAAATCCCCGTTGTATAACTTCAACTGAGCAGGAATTGCCGCAAATCTTCAAACTCACCGATAAAGAAAAGAAAATATACCGCTGTATTTATTGCGAAACCGCAGCAGCAAAAGAATAACTTTTATTATCAAACAGTGCCATTCTTCAAAAGCGAAGAATGGCACTGTTTTTTAATGTAATTCTTTAACCTGAGATTAAAGAGATTCTGCGATTTCTTTTGTATCTCTTGCGATAGCAAGCTCTTCATTTGTGGGAAGAACGAATACCTTTACTTTTGAAGCGGGTGTGCTGATTTCGCCCTCTTTGCCCTTAATAAGTGTTTTGTTGTACTCGTGGTCTATGTCAATACCAAGGTATGTGAGGTTGGAGCAAACATCATCACGAAGGTCGAATGTGTTTTCTCCGATGCCGCCTGTGAATACGATTGCATCAACGCCATCCATGGCTGCTACATAGCTGCCAATAACCTTGCGTACCTGATATTTGAGGATTTTTCTTGCAAGCGCCGCTCTCTCGTTGCCCTCGTCAATAGCTTTGAGCAAGTCACGGTCATCGCTGGAAACGCCGGAAACGCCGAGATAACCGGATTTTTTGTTGAGAACATCACTTGCTGTTTTTGTATCCCAACCCTCTTTTTCCATAAGGAAGAGAATAGCAGAGGGGTCAACTGCGCCGCAGCGTGTGCCCATTTCAAAACCGTCAAGGGGAGTAAGACCCATTGATGTATCAATGACCTTGCCGCCCTTAACAGCTGTGATTGATGAACCGTTGCCGAGGTGGCAGGTGACAATCTTAAGCTCCTCGATGGGCTTGTTCATAACCTCTGCACAGCGTGCGCTTACGAAGCGATGAGATGTGCCGTGGAATCCGTAGCGGCGAATCTGATATTTCTCTGTGTATTCATAGGGGATGGGGAATGTGTAAGCTTCTTCGGGCATTGTGCTGTGAAACGCATTGTCGAAAACAGCAATTTCGGGAACATCGGGACCGAAAACCTCAAAGCAAGCTTTGATACCCTGAATGTGTGCAGGATTGTGAAGGGGAGCAAGGTCGCAAAGGCTTTCAATGCCTTTGATAACTTCATCGTTTATGAGTACGCTCTTCTGGAAGAGTGAACCGCCTTGAACAACTCTGTGGCCGACAGCGGCGATTTCGGAAAGGTTGTCAATAACCTTGCAGTCGCCCTGAGTGAGAACCTTTTTAACCTCAATAAAAGCTTCTGTGTGGTTCTTGAGAGGAACTTCGTAGAAGAATTTTCTTCCATCGGCAGTTTTGCCGTCAATCTGACCGGCAAAGCCAACCTTTTCGCAAATACCTTTTGCAATCATCTGCTCGGTTTCCATATCAATAAGCTGATATTTAAGCGATGAACTGCCTGCGTTAATAACAAGTACTTTCATGTGTTTATTGCCTCCGATTTATATTGAATATTAAGTATTTTATTATCTTACTTCATCAAGAAGTGCGAAAAATGCAGATGTGAATGTTGAGCCGGCAACTGAGCCTGTTGCAACGATTTCTTCGTTTTCGCAAAGGAATGAATGCCAGCTGTTGTCGGTAAGAATGTAGCCCATTTGGTCGTTAGTGATACCGAAAACAAGGGTTGTTTTGCGGTCTGTCTTATCTTTAATAGGGGCGTAATCCCAATCCTTACCCTGCCAGGAATCCTCGGCTGTTGCAGCGCCGCCGAAAGCAATTTCGGGAGCAAGCTCGCCGGGAGCAATAACAACGGCAAAGTCCTTGCCAAGCTCGAGGTAGGCAATTTCTGTTACAACATCATACTTCATAAATCCGCTTTTTACAACTGTGTTTGTGAGCAGACCGCACTTTGCGGCAAGCAGAAGAATGTTGTTTTCTGTTGGGACGGTGATAGTTTTGCTTGCATAGTTGAGAATGGGCTCAACCTGTGCCGAATCCTGTATTGAGCAAGCTTTTTCGCCAAGTCTCTTACCGAATGCGGCTAGCCTTGCATAACGCTCGCCATACTGTGCGGTAAGCTCTTCGTCAACATCAAGGGTATCGCCGTAGTTTGAGGTGATGGCAAGCTCTGCGCCTTGAATCATAATAAAGTTGGCATTTGCATTTTCGTTAATATACTTTTCCATGTAGTAGGGATAATCGCCTGTAACTGTTGTACCGGCGGCGCCCATACCTACTGTGTGTATGGCAAGATTTATAAGCCATGTTTCTTTTGAGCTGTCGTTTAGAGGAACAAAGCGGAAACGGTTTATGTTGGGGTCGATAACCTGCGGGTCACGCTTGTCACGGATGTATTCGGAAATATCAACAGAGCCGTAATAGAGATTACCGGCTTCCATGGATTCTACAGCATCCTTAACCGATTTAACAACGGTTGCATAAAGATGCTCCATGTATTCTTCGCTTTGTCCGCTGGGGTTTTTAATGCCGAGAATGTTTCTCGTGGGGCCAAGGAAGATGGCGGAAAGAAGATCGCCGTTCATTCCGTATGTGTCAACACAGCTGTGCTGATGAAGCGCAGAGATATTGATGCTTGTTATGTTCTTTTCCTTTGCATAGTCTGCAAGCATTGAACGGATTTTAATAACTTCTGAATTAGCAAGACCGAAACAGTCGAGTGCGGCAAAAACGGTGATACCTCTGCCGTCTGACATTGCAATAGTTCTGACTCTTTGGTCATCACGAACGGCTGTAGCAAGCTTCTTGGTGATTGAAAGACTGCCGCCGACATAGTTTTCAAGCTCTTTGCCTGTTTGGAGAGAACCGCTGCCGTAGCCGACATACCAATAATCGCTCTGAGCTTCATCTGCAAATTCGGTTTTTGTATCTGCTACACCGTTCTTTTCAAAATATTCTTCAACAGTATCCCAATCGGGAGTTTTAATCATTGCGGCAATGACACCTACAATGCCTTGAAGAATTTTTTCTCCGGCTGAAAGGAAGGTCTGTTCAGAGGAGGAATATTCGCTTGCAGCAAATGTAGGAACAGCAGTTGCGCTGCAAAGCATTGCTGCACACAGAATTATTGATATTACGCGTTTTTTCATTTTAATTATTTCCTTTCTTATGTATTAAAGCTGAGCTGTTAATGTTTCGCTCTGATTACCCCAAACATCTTCTGCAACTACTGTTACGGTTGAACCGTCGGAAGCTTTAAATGAATCAAAGGTTACGCTGTCAGGCCTTTCGGGTTGATAGTAATCGGATAGCTTCCAAGCTTTGTAAATTTCATTACCGGCAGTATCAGTTACAGATATTCTGTATATAAATACTTCGTTATCTCCCTCAACAGTTGCCTGAGGGACAGTTATTTTATATCTGCCGAAAATATTCTTTATTCTGAGCTTAGCATCCTGAGCAAAAACAGGCGCATTTGATTTTTCGGCTCTTATTGTGTGGTTATATTTAAGCTTAACGGGAGAAATAACATTATCAATCAAATATTCAGCAACAAATTTTCCCACATTTGCATCCAGAACACGAATAAGAACTCGGTTTTGAGCATCGACCTCAATCATAAGCGACTGACACATAGTGTCGTTAGATTGAGGATGTATTCTGTTTTCATTGTCTACGGTAAATTCATAGTATGCTAAGCTACCATCGTTAACAGCGGTGTATGTTCCTTGCCAAATTGAACGGGGATCATTAGCAGGGTAGTGTGAGTGGCCCGAAATATCGACAACCTGAGGATACTTTGCAAGAACTTTTGAAAATGTATCCATGCCCCAACCGTCTATATCGTAGCTGCCGTAAACGGTGTCTTTAATATGCTCGTGTTGGAAAACAAAAACAGGTTGAGTAGGTGCATCGAGAACAGCTTGGCTTAACTGCTTATCGAGCCATTTTACCTGCTCGTCGGTGTAGTGAAGTTCCGGAGCGCCATTGCCTGAAATGCCGATAAAATGGTAACCGTTGATTACTCTGTGGAAATCGGCTTCCTGACCTGTAATTTCGGAATATATACTGCGTGTATCTGCTCCAAGGGTTCTGGTGTCATGAGCTCTGCCGAGAACAGCAAGCCTTTGTGTGCCGCTGCGCAGAACGGAATCGGTTGCGGTAACATAGCTCGTGAAAGCAGAGATAGTGCCGCTGTCCGTAATGTCGCCGGAGATTATTATTGCATCAACATTTTTGTAATCTTTATCAGCGTCAGCATAAGCATAAGCAGCTTTTAGTGTTTTGGCAATTCTGGTACAGCCACGGTCGCCGAAGGTTTTTACATGAGAGTCACTTGCAGCAACAAAACGAACCACAGGCGTAAAACCGTCAGTTTTGTTTTCGGGAGCCGGAGCACTTACAAGCAAACTGAAAATAGGTGCAAAAATTTGAAAAACAGCTAACAACAATGCAGTTAGATTCATAACGCTTCCTCCAAATTCTTTACTTAATATTATAATTATATATTATAAACGCCAAAAAGTAAATAGCAAAAGCGGCAAACTGCTAAAGTTTGCCGCCTGAATTTATCAATATTTCTCCATACTGTTGACATCAAGAACAAAAACAGTTGCGCCGCCGACTTTTACTTCGCTTTGAAGAGAATTGTTGCTCAAGCCTCTGCCGAAGGAAGAAGTTGAAGGATTGATGGCCGTCCTTGTTTGAGAGTATTTTTTTATAATATCTTTGACCCTGGATACATCACCCTCCTCTGCGCCGATTAAAAAGGTTGTATTGCCAACCATTAAAAAACCGCCGGTAGTGGAAAGTTTAGTGACGATAAAGTTTTCGCTTGTGAGAGCAGACGACACTACTGCGCTGTCATCGTTATTAACTATAGCAATTATAAGTTTCATGAAAAAATCTCCTTACATAGTATATTAAACATCAGGTAAAATAAGCTTTATACTGCGTTTATCAAGGGCGTAAAGGTCAGGTATTTCATAAAGATTGTCGTTACCGTCCTTAATGAGTATTCTGCCGTCATAGAGTATTTTAATTGATTGATAGCTGTTGATGATTTCAAAGGTGTATATACCTTTGTCGGTATCAACCGTCCACATCCAGATTTTAAATTTCTCTGTTCTTTTAATGAGTTTAGTTATTTTCGGTATCATATACCGCTCATTTAAACAGCTTAAAATAGCTTCCTTTGCATCAGGCATGAGCTGCTCAATATCGCGGATTATCATAACCTCGTTGCCTTCTTCATCGAGGAGCGATATGTATTTCATCAAACCGCTTATAGGGAAGAGACGCTGTGGCTCTAAGCTTTTAAATGTTTCGCCTGTATAAAGCTGTGCATCAACAAAAATTTTATCCCTAACCGTAAAACGAACGGCATTGGGGTCAACAAAATTTCTTGCCATAATTCGCTCTTCCTCCTTATTCAAAGTTTTCTGCAGCTTTGTCAGCTGCAACTTTTTCGGACATTGACTGTATCTGAATAAGCTTGTAATACTTTCCTTTTAGAGCCATAAGCTCATCGTGAGAGCCGTTTTCAATAATCCTGCCTTTGTCAACTACAAGAATCCTGTTTGCTTTGCGCAAAGTTGAGAGACGATGAGCAATCATGAATGTTGTTCTGCCTCTGATAACCTGGTCGATAGCATCTTGAATAAGCTTTTCCGTCTCGGAGTCAACAGCAGATGTTGCTTCGTCAAAAATCATCAGATTTGGGTTTTTAAGCACAGCTCTTGCGATTGAAAGCCTTTGCTTTTCACCACCGGAAAGACCTACACCGCGCTCACCCAAAGTGGTGTCATAAGCATTGGGAAGACGGGTTATGAAGCTGTGTGCGTTCGCAACATCGGCAGCATTTAAAACTTGGTCAACATGAGCACCCGGCAAAGAATAAGAAATATTATTGAATATTGTGTCACGGAACATAAGTGGTTCTTGCTGAACATAGCCGATGCGTGAACGGAAAAATTCCATATCAATATCCTTTATGTTCACATCGTCAATAAAAATATCTCCCTCATAATCGTCATAAAAGCGCATAAGCAGGTTGATAATTGTTGATTTGCCGGAGCCTGTTGTTCCGACTATGCCTACTGTTTCACCGGGCTGGATGACAAAGTTGATATCGTTAAGAATTTTCTTGGAACGGTCAAATGAAAAGTTAACATTCCTGAATTCAACTTTACCTTCTATGAATTTAGGTGCTATGCCTTTGCCGAAGTTATGTTCGGGCTCAGCGTTGATAATATCGAGAATTTTCTCTGTTGAAGCAAGTGCGTTTTGGTAGCTGTCGTTAAGGCTTGCGAAGAAGTTGACAGGGTTGTAGAACATACTTGCATAAGATATAAACGAAACCAGAACACCGAGGGTTAAGTCGGTTGTGCCGTCAATAACATATCTTCCGCCAACGAACCAAATAATAAGAGAACCGCAGGTGACAAAGAAAGTTATTGCATTGGGAAACATGCTTGCGGTTTTTGCCGCATGCTTGTCTTCTCGCATCCAGTCGTTCATATAGCGGTCGAATTTTTCTATGGCTCTTTCTTCGCCGGTGAACGACTTAATAACTCTTATGCTGGGTATAGTATCGGCAAGAATGGTAGAAATTGAGCTTGAGCGGCGCCAAAGTCTGCGATACATAGGGGAGAGCTTGCGGCCGAAATAGCGGCTGAGCAAAGCAACAACAGGGACGGGCACAAGTGAGAAAAGAGCTAAACGCCAGTCCATAGCAAGCATTATTATTATGATGCCAATCATCAAAAAGAACTGAACGACGGCTTCCTGGGTGATGCGAAGCATGAAATTCTGAAGCTGTGTTGTGTCGCTGTTAATTCTGTTTATAATTGAGCCGGTTGAAGTCTTGTCATAGAACTTCATCGGAAGATACTGAGCTTTTGCGTAAATATCCTTCTTCAGGTCCACAATTATACGGTCGCCTGTTATTCTAAGCAAATATGCACGCAAAGCACCGAAACCGTACTGAACAAAATATACTCCGAGCAAAGCGGCTATAGTAATTATCAAATACTTCTCGTTTTTGGACGGTATAATGTCGTCAACCATCATTTTGGTTATATACGGCGGCACAAGTGCCATGACCGTAGTGATAACAGAAAGAATAATGCTTACTATTAATGGTTTAATATAAGGCTTTATGTATCCGAAAAGTACTTCAAACATTTTGCCCTTGCCTTTGCAGTTCATGCAAGGGGCGTCAGGTGAAGCGAGCTTCCTGCCGCACTTGGGACAGAAAGAACGCAAATTTTTATAAGTGTTTCTGACAATTTCAATCTGTTCCTCGATTTCCATGCCTTCATTCACTTTATTGATGAAATGTGCAACAGCATCGCACAAATCGGTTGTCGAATAGGTAAAGCGCAGTAAATCAAGTGTTTTTCCGTCTTTCATCTCTGCTTTGAATACTGCATTGCCGTAAAGACGCTTAACCTTAGCTTCGGCAATATCCTCAAACAAGAGCATAGTGCCGCCGTCGGGTAAATACTTATCAACAGCTATAAGTCTGTCTGCACAAATAAGTATAACAGAGTTGCCGTATTTGCTAATTAAATTCAAATCGCTGACTACAGCCATTAGCGGTATTGCTCCGCAAAGAAGCTGCGTAGCTTTTTGCTCAAGGTCGTCAGGCAGAGGTTTGTTAATTAACAGTTTTGTGTTTTCCGTGGTAATCACCCCGTTTTCTTTTTTTGTTTAGCGGGTGTATTATTGCAGTATTTTCGGCTGTTGTCAATCCCTTTTTATAAATTTCTGCAAAAAAATATCCGATTGGATTTTTCAACCGGATATCAGAAGAGTTTTACTTGTTTTCAGTGGGGATAACAATAGCGTCATTTGCTTTGTTAACATCATCCTGCATAAGCTGACGGCGCTCGAAAAGCTCACGGTACATTCTTTCTTTCTTTTCGCCGCTAAGGTCATAGAAGAATTTGGGAATGATCGCAAGTAAACCGGTAGCGATAGGCAGAGCGGTGGACATTGCAAAGAGCATATACTCTGTGTGTGCGCTCTGACCGCCGAAGCCTGCACCCTGAACATAGCCGATGCGGCCGAGAATCCAGGTTTTGAGCATGTTGCCGAGGGTTGAAACGAGCTTTTGAGCAAGGCTCTTTGTAACGCCTGTCATACCCTCTATGCGGTAGCCGTTTTTCCATTCGCCGTAGTCAATAGCTTCGTTGCGCATTTCTTCGGGGATAACCTTCTTAATGCCGTATACGGTCATCCATAAGGTTTCACGAATCATAAACGCAGGTATCATTACGCCGAGCTTGCGGTAGTTTTGATTGATAGAACCGATTGCGAATACTGCACCGAGAAGCAGGTTATCGGAGTGTGAACCGAGAATCCACAGAGTTTTTGTGGAGAACTTAGCACGAGCTTTGGGAACATATGTATAGCTGAGGGGAGAAACAACTGCGCCGGGAATACCGACGATTGTTGACATAGAAGCAAGACCGAGAACGTTTATATAGTAAAGGTTCAAATCGGAGTTGATGGAGAAAGCTGCAAGGAACTGCTCAATAGTGAGAAGCAACAGCGGTTTATTGGTAATGAGTGATTTAATGCTTGCTTTGATTGTGGGCTTGTCAACAGTCTGCATAACACGCTCTTTAGTATTTAAAACAAACATAAGAGCCATCAGACCGGCTGCAACTGTTGTGAAAATACCGCCGGTAACAAAAAGCGTGTTCATATGGGGCTTGAGGCTGTCGGTTCGGCTGAATACATCAATTAAAACACCCATGAGAATTTCAGGAGCCTTTTCAACAAAACCGGAGAAAAGGTTTGCCTGCGTAATCAGACGGGTTCTTTCGATAACATTTGGAGTGATTGTTGCCAACATACCGGTTCTGGAGATATTGTTAACAGAAGTGGCAAGATTTGTAACCATCTGCAATGCAAAATATGCAACAAGCTTAGGCGTAAAGTAGCCGTCAGTTCCTGAGAATATGATGGGAAGTCCCCAAAACAGAGCTGTGAGAGCTACACCGAAGAATGAATAAAGTATAAGCCAAGGCTTGAATTTACCGAAACGAGTACGGGTTTTGTCAACAATCGCAGCGAGAAAAACATCATTAATAACATCCCAAACGCCGACAACGCCGTTAACAAGCGTCTGAAAATCAAAATTGATTTTCAAAATATCGGCCAGGAAGACATTCCTGTATTTTTCGATGTTGAAGCTCAGAGAAATATCATACAGGACATAGAGCACGGTTTCTTTTGAACCGACATAACGACGGTTTTGCTTGTCTTGTACAACAACCTTTTCAGCTGTATTTGTTTCAGCTGACATTAATACCACTCCCTAGAAATATTATCATAATATATCAATTATAGCACAAATTTTCACCATAGGCAAGTAATTTTTGTAAATTTTACTTAATTTATTTCCATGCGGCGTCGCCTAACATGAGCTTGAGCTCAAAATCGGAGATTTTTGTGTCTTTATCAATTACTACGCACTCAATACCTGCCATGCGTGCAAAATCAATAATGTGCTCTTTGGTAAGAGCGTAGCTGAGAACGGAATGGTGAGCACCGCCTGCAAGAAGCCATGCTTTTACGCCGTTTTTAAAATCGGGATAGGGCTTCCACATTGCGCTTGCAACAGGGAGCTTCGGCATGGGCTCAGGAGTAGAAATACATTCAACCTCAGCACAGATTAAGCGCAGTCTGTTGCCAAGGTCAACAAGGGAAACAACAATAGCTTCTCCTGCCTTTGAGCCGAAAATAAGCCTTGCGGGAGGTTCTCTGTCACCAATACCGAGAGGCTGAACATCAAGCGTGATTTCTCCGTCGGCAATGGTCGGGCAAACCTCAAGCATATGAGCGCCGAGAATTGCTTCTTCTCCTTTTACGAGGTTATAAGTGTAATCCTCCATAAAAGCTGTTGCTGTATTTTCGGACATAATTTTCATTGCACGGGTGAGAGCGGCAGTTTTCCAGTCGCCTTCAGCTCCGAAGCCGTAGCCTTTAGCCATCAAGCGTTGTGCGCTTAATCCGGGAAGCTGCTTTAGGCCGTACAAATCCTGGAAGTTTGTTGTGAATGCAGTTGCATCTGTTTTGCTTAAGAAGCGTTCAAGAGCAATTTCATATTTTGCCTGCTCTCTGATTGCATCAATATCATCGGTAACAACTGTGTATGTGTTTTTGTATTCGGCTACAAGTTTATCGGCTTCAGCGTTTGTTACTGCGTTGATTTCTTCTACCAAATCGCCGATTCCGTAGTAGTCTACACTCCAGCCAAGCTTTTCCTGTACAGTAATTTTGTTGCCCTCCGTGACGGCAACATCACGCATATTGTCGCCGAAACGGCAAACACGAAGTGCAGAGCCGTTTGCAAAAGCTTTTGCGGCGCTGACCCAGGTTTTAATTTCATTTATAGCCTCTTCGTCTTTCCAATGGCCTACAACTTCTTTGCGGCTCTTGCGCATGAAAGCGAAAATATGGCTGTGCTCTCTGTCGCCGTGTGCGGACTGATTGAGGTTCATAAAATCCATATCAATCTCGCTGTAGGGGAGAGCTTCATTAAACTGTGTGCTAAAATGGAGAACGGGTTTAGCTATTGTTTTGAGCCCGTCAATCCACATTTTGGAGGGAGAGAAGGTGTGCATCCATGTTATAACACCGATACATTCCTCATCAGCATTTGCCTGACGCATTACGGCGGTTATTTCGGCTGCTGTAGTGACAACAGGTGTGCAGACAACCTTTGCACCTACTCTGTCATTTAGATAGGCTGCAATGATTTCTGAATCTTCCGCAACCTGCTTAAGCGCTTCATCTCCGTAAAGATGCTGGCTGCCTGTAATAAACCAAACATTACTCATTATATCAACTGCTTTCTGATTTTATTTTTGACCGTAATATGCGTTTGCTCCGTGCTTACGGTTATAGTGCTTATCAAGTATATATTTTGGTATAGGCTGAGCGTTAGGGTTGATAGTTTTCATAAGTATTGCCATGCGTGCAACTTCTTCCAATACAACTGCATTGTGTACTGCTTCGGCGGCATCCTTGCCCCATGCAAAAGGACCGTGGTTGGCAACAACTACTCCGGGAACGGCATTTGGGTCAATAAGCTTGAATGCATCAACAATAACTCTGCCTGTATTTTCTTCATAATATCTTGCAGTTTCACCTGCTGAAAGCTCACGGGTGCAGGGGATATCTCCGTAGAAATAATCTGCATGGGTTGTTCCGTAAGCGGTAATAGGCGAGCGAGCTTGAGCAAAAGCGGTAGCGTTAGTTGAATGTGTATGTACAACACCGCCGATTTCGGTGAAATTGCGGTAAAGATAAACATGAGTAGGCGTATCGCTTGAGGGATTGAGTTCTCCCTCAACAACCTTTCCGTTTAAATCAACTACTACCATTTTGTCAGGAGTGAGGTTATCGTATTCTACACCTGACGGCTTGATTACAACATATCCGCTTTCTCTGTCTATTGCGGATACATTGCCCCAAGTGAATGTAACAAGGCCGTGTTTAGGCAGTAAAAGATTAGCTTCACAAACTTTTATTTTAAGGTCTTCAAGCATTTTGTTTTCCCCTTTGAATGTTATTTAATTATTTAAGATGATTATAAGTTAAATCATCTGATTTGTCCGTTTCCCCTTATAACAAACTTTGTTGTTGTCAGTTCCGGTAAGCCTATGGGTCCTCTGGCGTGCAGCCTTTGAGTCGAAATACCTATTTCAGCACCAAACCCGAACTGTCCGCCGTCTGTAAACCTTGTGCTTGCGTTTACATATACTGCGGAAGAATTGACAAGCTGCGTAAATTTTTGTGCACTGTTATAATCACTTGTAATGATAGCTTCGCTGTGTCCCGTTGAATAAGTGTTAATGTGCTCAATGGCTTCCTCAACACTGCCAACGGTTTTAACAGACATTTTGTAATCGAGATATTCAGTGCCCCAATCTTCTTCGGTTGCAGGAGCAATATCAATAATTTTTCTTGCTTCCTCGTCACCGTAAAGCTCAACATTTTTTTCATCAAGCTTTAGCTTGATTGCAGGCAGTGCGGCAGCTGCAATATCACGGTGAATTACCAAGCTTTCCGCCGCATTGCAAACTGATGGGCGAGAGGTTTTGGCATTGAATATAATGTTTACCGCCATATCAATATCAGCAGTTTTATCAACATAAATATGGCAGTTGCCGACGCCTGTTTCTATAACGGGAACTGTTGCGTTTTGCACAACGCTGTTTATAAGCCCTGCACCTCCGCGAGGGATAAGAACATCAATATATCCGTTGAGCTTCATAAGAGCGTTTGCTGTTTCTCTGTCTGTATTTTCAACCAGCTGTATGCAGTTTTCGTCCAAGCCTATGTCGCTTATGGCTTTACGCATAATATTTGCGGTTGCTTTGTTTGAATTTATAGCTTCTTTGCCGCCTCTCAAAATAACCGTGTTGCCTGATTTCAGGCAAAGTGCCGCCGCATCTATGGTAACATTAGGTCTTGCCTCAAAAATAACAGCGATTGTACCCAAGGGGACTGCAATTTTTTCAATGCTCAAGCCGTTAGGCCTTACAGAGCCGTCTTTAACTCTGCCTACAGGGTCGGGGAGAGCTGCGATATCAAGAACGCTGTCTGCAATATCGTCAATTCTTTTTTCGCTGAGTGCAAGTCTGTCAAGAAGTGATTCGGACATTCCGTTAGACTTGCCGCTTTCCAAATCCATTGCATTTGCAGCTAAAATTTCATTCTTTCCTGCCCTAAGTGCGGCAGAAATTGCTGTTAATGCATCGTTTTTGAGGGCCGTAGAAGCAGACGCTAAAGTGCTTTGAGCTTTTTTAGCCTTTTTGCCGAGTTCAACAATATATTCCATAGTATTATTCCGCCTTTACAAAGTGAGTGCCGATACGATGACCTTGCAGAAGTTTATAAATATCATCCGGATTTTCACCGTTAATAATGTAGGTATCGATTTTTGCCGCAGTAGCTTCTCGAGCGGCATGAATCTTTGTGATCATTCCGCCTGTTCCTCTGTTGGTGCCGCTGCCGCCTGCAAGGGAAATAATTTCATCGTTGATTTCCTTTATAACGGGTATGAGCATAGCGTCCTCATGCTCCATTGGGTTTTTATCAAACAAGCCGTCAGTATCCGTCAGAATAATAAGCTTATCCGCATTAATGAGCTTTGCAACCTGAGCAGAGAGGTTATCGTTATCGCCGTAGACGATTTCGTTGACAGCTATGGAGTCGTTTTCGTTAACAACGGGAATTGCTCCGTATTTCAGTATGTGTTCAAATGCGTTTATAAGGTTTGTTCTGCGCTCTTCGTTCTCAATATCGTTCTTAGTTACAAGCAGCTGTCCTACGGTGCATCCGAGCTCACCGAAAAACTTATCATACATAAACATAAGCTCGCATTGACCGATGCAGGCGGCAGCCTGTTTTTCCGGGGTAGTATCAGGGCGCTTTGCAAGCCCTAACTTGCCCACACCAACGCCTATTGCACCTGATGTGACAAGAACGATTTCACAGCCGCTGTTATGCAAATCCGCAAGAGTGCGAACAAGAGCCTGCATGCGTCTGATATTTGCTTTACCTGTTGAATATGTAAGGGTAGATGTACCTACCTTAACAACGATTCTTTCCTTTTCGCCTAACATAATAATTATACACTTCCTAATAATAGTCCCAATAATTATAACATAAGTAGACATCTTGTCAATACAATAAATATTTTCAAGCCCTATTGACAAGCAATTTATTTAGGTCGTATAATCATAGGGTGAAAATTGAAAGGGGACGATATAATGAGAGAAATTCTTAGATCCGACAAGCTTCAAAATGTACATTCCGATATCCGCGGTCCTGTTTTCGTTGAAGCTATGCGCATGAGAAAAGAGGGTATTGATGTTCTCCGCCTTAACACAGGCAACCCTGCAACATTTGATTTTAAGATGCCCGACAGCGTTCGCAATGCTCTTATCAACAATGCAGATAAGGCTGTTGCATACTGCGACCTCAAGGGTATGCCCGATGCAAGAGAAGCTATTTGTAACTATCACAAGAGCAAGGGTATTGAAGGCATAACACCTGACGACTGCTTCATAGGTAACGGCGTCAGCGAGCTTGTTACCATGGCTCTTACAGCTTTGCTTAACTACGGCGATGAAATTCTTGTACCTGCACCTGATTATTCTCTGTGGACAAATTCCGTTTGGATTGCAGGAGCAAAGCCGGTTCACTATATTTGTGATGAAGAGTCAAATTGGTATCCGGATATTAACGATATCAAGTCCAAGATTACGCCAAAAACAAAGGCTATTGTTATTATCAATCCCAATAATCCCACAGGCGCACTCTATCCCAGAGAAGTTCTTGAAGAGCTTGTTGCGGTTGCA
This sequence comes from uncultured Oscillospiraceae bacterium, assembly GCA_949297075.1. Taxonomy (GTDB): domain Bacteria; phylum Bacillota; class Clostridia; order Oscillospirales; family Acutalibacteraceae; genus UBA8612. The sequence goes on from CASFRX010000067.1 coordinate 16,999, forward strand.
CGCGAGCATCAGCTTGTTGTTTTCTCCGATGAAATTTATGACAGACTTGTAATGGATGATTTGGAGCATATCTCTACGGCAACTCTTGCCCCCGATTTGCTTGTTTGCACCATGAACGGCCTTTCAAAATCCCACATTATCTGCGGCTTCCGCTGCGGCTGGATGGTTGTAAGCGGTGCTAAAGAGAACGCAAAAGATTTTATAGCCGGTCTTGTTCAGCTTTCCGCTATGCGCCTTTGCGCAAACGCTCTTATGCAGCTTGTAATTCCCGCTGCCCTCAATGACCCTGAGAGCACAAGAGAGATGATAGTGCCCGGCGGCAGACTTTACGAGCAGAGAGAAGCTACCTGCCGTGAGCTTGAAAAAATTGACGGTATTTCTTTTGTCAAGAACAGTGCCGCTTTCTATATCTTCCCCAAAATTGATGTCAAAAAGTTCAACATAACAGACGACCAGCAGTTTGCAATGGATTACTTACACGCAAAGAATGTTATGATTATTCCCGGCAGAGGCTTCAGCTGGGATAAGCCTGACCATTTCCGCATTGTTATGCTGCCTGAGCCTGAGAAAATTGCAAAGGCAATGAGCGACCTTGGCGATTTCCTTAAGGATTACCGCCAGAACTAATCAAAAGCTTCAATAATTTCTTGGAGCTCGCTCTTGTTAGCTACGCTGATTCCGTTGCGCAGTTTAGCCGCTTCGTCTTCGGGTAAGCTGCTGAGTGGGCAGTCGAGTATCTCTATCGGATATGCGCTGCCGTAATCAAAAACTGCAATCTTTCCTTCATATTCTTTTACAGTAAACGAGAAACCGGTTGTGAAGATTTCGCTTCCGGTTTCTTTTATTTGCCTTTCCGCTTGAGAACCTAACAGAATTATGGCAAGTAATGAAAAAATAAAAATTAAACTCAAAAGTAAATTGTTAAGATTTTTCATTGAAAAGCCTCGATTGTTTCTTAAGTTTACTTAATTATTGCCAAATTTTCATGAAAATATAATTTGTTTTTGCTTTTTCTCTTTATTTTTTCAAATGATATGTTATAATGATAAAGATTAACGGTTTCCTTAATCGAGAATCGAGGTGTAAAAGAAATGGAAAAAAAGAAAAACAGCAAAAAAATGAATATACCCAATATTAAGCTTGACAAAATTAAGCTTGACAAAAAAACGGTGATTTTTTCAATTTTGGCAATTATGGTTCTTACCGTAGTTATTGTGTGCGGTTATGTTTTCGGTTATATGATTTTATTTGCAAACGGAGATGTTGCAATTGACCTGAAAGAATATCAGGCAAATCAGAGCCAGACATCTATTATTTATGCTTTTGACAAAGAGGGCAAGCCCTATGAATTGCAGCGACTGCACGGCAAGGAAAACCGCATTTATGTCAGCCTTGAGGAAATTTCCGAACCGCTTCAAAAGGCTTTTATTGCTCTCGAAGATGCAAGATTCCCCAAACACAATGGCGTTGACTGGATTCGTTTTATTGCGGTTTTTGTCAAAGACCAGCTTTCGACCGGCGGTTCATCAATAACTCAGCAGCTTGTTAAAAACTTAACAGATGAACGAGAGGCAATATTTGTCCGTAAGTTTAAAGAAATATGCTATGCTCTTAACCTTGAAAAGAATTTCAGCAAGGACGAAATCCTTGAAGCATATCTCAACACTCTTTATCTCGGTGAAGGATGTTATGGTGTAAAAACCGCTTGCGAGGTTTATTTCGGCAAAGAACCAAGGGAAATCAATATTGCAGAAGCTGCTTGTATTGCTTCTATTACCAAAGCTCCCTATACTTACGATCCCCTTGTAAATCCACAGAAAAACCGCGATCGCCAAATCAGATGCCTCGATGCTATGCTTGAAGAAGGATATATCAGTAAAGCTGAATATGATGAAGCAGTAGCATATGAACTGATACTTACTAACAGCGATAAATATGTTGCCGACGAAGAAGTTAAAGTTGAAAAGGATGAGCCAAAAAATGCAGTTTGGAGCTCTTATGTTGACTTTATTGTTGACAGTCTCTACGACCAATTCATGAACGAGTACGATATGTCGGAACGCCAGGCAACTCAAAAGATTTATTACGGCGGTCTTAAGATTTATGCTGCTGTCGATCCTGAAATTCAAGCAGTAGTTGAAGATGTATATAAAAACAGAAAGACCTTTCCTGATGAATCCGGAAGAGATGTGAAATCACAGTCGGCTATAACAATTATGGATTATTCAGGCAGAGTTGTGGCGATTTGCGGTCAGGCAGGCGAAAAAACCGGTGACCGAAGCCTTAACCGCGCGGCAGATTCACCCCGTCAGCCCGGTTCTTCTATTAAGCCCATAAGCGTTTATGCACCTGCTATTGAGGAGGGCATTGCAACATGGTCAACCCTTTATCAAAATAAGGCTTTTGCTTATCAAGGTAAACAGTGGCCAAAAAACTATACAGGTGATAAGGGCAACGGCAGCTATGTAACCGTTCAAAATGCCCTTGCACGCTCCCTCAACACCGTTCCTGCAAGAATTGTATATTATGATTTAACGCTCAACAAGTCTTATGAATACCTTACTCAGAAATTCAAAATATCAACCGCAAATGCTGAACACGATATTGCTCCTGCGCCTTTGGCGACCGGTGCTATGAATCGTGGCATTACTACTCTTGAAATGACTGCCGCTTATGCTGCCTTTGGCAACGGAGGACTTTATTATAAGCCTTATTGCTATTACAGGGTTACTAACAGCGATGGCTCAACGGTTTATTTTGACAATACTGCCAATAAAGGCGAGCAGGTCATAAGCCAGGATACTGCCGATATCATGTGCGAGCTGCTTCAGACTGTTACAACCTCAAGCTACGGTACAGGTACTCCTTACAAAATCAGCGGATTCCAGACAATGGCAAAAACAGGTACAACCACCGATGATTATGACCGTTGGTTTGTCGGAGGTACACCGTACTATGTAGCCGCTGTTTGGTACGGTTATGACCTGAATAAAACGGTTTCTAATGTAAGCGGCAACCCGTCAGGTAAGCTGTTTGCCAAAATATTCAATGAAATTCATGATGGCCTGCCTCAGAAAACATTCCCAAAATCAAGCTTGACCGCCGAAAAAAGATACTGCTTGCGAACAGGCTTGCTGGCAGGTAAAAATTGCTATTCAACGGCAATGGGATGGTATTCTGTAAAAAATCTGCCAAAAACTTGCACATCCTGCCATGCAGCAGTTACTGAGAAACCAATCTCATCTTGGAGCGGTGGTATAGATGATTTATTAGGTTTAATTGGCGGAGATAGAGACACACAAACCACAACAGCAAATCCTATGCAGGAAAACACTACAGTCGGACTTCAGCCCGTACAGTAAAACAAAATATCTGAGAGGAATAAAGGGACTGTTGACTTTTCAGCAGCCCCTTTAACTGAAAAAATATGGTTATTTTAGGCGTGGATTACGGAGATGTCAGAACAGGCATTTCCGTTTGCGATAAAAGCGAAATGCTTGCCGTACCTGTTGCGGTTATTAAGGAAAACTATGAGCCAAAGCTCATTGATAAAATTTTAAACATAGTGTCAGAAAAGAAGCCTGAACTTATTGTTGTCGGTTTACCTAAGAATATGGACGGCTCCTTGGGCTTCCGTGCGGAAAGCTGCACTCAGTTTGCAGAGCATTTAAACGAAAAAACAGGCATAGAAACCGTTATGTGGGATGAACGCTTGACCAGCGTAATAGCTCACAGACAGCTGCATTTTGCAGGCAAAAAAGAAAAACAGCATAAGGATAAGGTAGATGCTGCTGCGGCTGTTGAGATTTTGCAAAGTTTTATGGATAGCAGAAAGGCTGGCAGATGAGCAGAATTAAATCTATTTTTTTAAAAAACGGTATAGATATATTGTTCGGTGTTCTGCAATCTGTATCATATGTAGCTGTTTGCTTTGTTGTTTTTCCGTTGACAGGCTTTGTTTTAGTCCCTCTGGCAGTAGCTATTTTTGCTGCGGCTATTTTCACATTAGCTTTTTCCTTAAACAGAAAAGCAAAAAAGGGAATATCATCATGCGGTATTGCTCAATTATTGACTGTTTGCTTCTTTGTCATATTTGCTATTGTTAAAGAGCTTCAAATTAATGCGGCGGCCGGTTGGGCGCCTTATTGGATAGAGTATTTTTATTTTGATAAATTTTTGATGCTTGGTTCTGTATGGCTTTCAAGCTCTGCTGTTATAGCTATAAGCCATCTGTTTGTTCGCGGCAAAGAAGATGCATATAAGCTTTTCTTTAAGTTTTCTTCAGTTGCCTTCGTTATTTTTTATGCGGCTTTGCTAATTTATTCTTTTGTTTTAATACGATTGAAAACAGCAGAATATCCTTTGAACCTTGTGCCTTTTTCAACTATTAAGGGATATATTGCCGATTGGCAGACCATACCATATGAAGTGTTTATGATGTTTTTCGGCAATCTTCTTTATTTTGCACCTATGGGCTACATTTTTTATGTTGCTTTAAGACACGGCAAATTTTGGAAGCGATTAAGCATAATAGCAGTATTTCCCTTGATTGCTTTTTCTTTGCTTGAGCTTTCTCAATATGTTTTTCAAAACGGATTTTGCGAGATTGATGATATGATGATGAATACTTTAGGCTTTTGGCTCGGAGTCGCTTTGGCACCAATCAGTGACATTCTGACAAGTCGAGCTACAAAAAAACGACTGAATCATTTTTGGTGCTGATATAAATTTTCATAGTTCAGCATACCTTGTTTTTGAGGTGTGTAATCATGAAAAAGGCTTCGTTTTCATTTTTTGCTTTGTTTTTAATAATTTCTGTTTGTTGGTTGGCTGCAAAATTTTTACCTGAATCAAAGGTTTCAAATCCAAATGTAAACGATGATTTTTTTATAGTAATTGATGCAGGGCATGGGGGAATGGACGGCGGAACAACCGCCGCTGACGGCACACTTGAAAAGGATATAAATTTATCAATAGCCAATAAGCTGAACGCTATGCTCAAAGCTGCAGGATTTAATACAGTTATGGTTCGTGAAACGGATGAGCTAATCGGTGATAACAGCTTAAAAACAATAAGAGAACGAAAGGTCTCCGATATAAGAAAAAGGCTTTCTATAGCTGAAAGCTACCCTAATTCCCTGCTTATCAGCATACACCAAAACCATTACGGCGTTGAGAAATACAGTGGCGCACAGATTTTTTATTCGCCTAATTCTCCTGAAAGCCAAATAGCTGCTGATGAAATTCAGAAGAGCATAGTTTCGCTCATTCAGCAGGAAAACAGCAGACAAATTAAAAAATGCGGCACAAATATATACTTACTGTATAATATCACCACTCCCGCAGTAATGGTGGAATGTGGCTTTTTATCCAACCGTGAAGAAGCTGAAAAGCTTAAAACAGATAAATATCAAACGGAATTTTCTTTTGCTGTAATGCAAGGTATTTTTAATTATTTGGAGTGATAAAATTGGCGAAAGCAAAATCATTATATATATGCTCCTCATGCGGTTATGAATCCGCAAAATGGTACGGCTGCTGTCCCGGCTGCGGCGAATGGAACACGATGAATGAAGAAATCCTTTCTCAAAGCTCTTCATCCCGTTCGAGTAATATCAAAACCGCTTCAGCCTTAAAGCTTGATGAGATTCAAAGCGACAAAGGCATCAGATACCAAACCAATATCAAGGAATTGGACAGAGTTTTAGGCGGCGGAATAGTTAAGGGTTCACTTGTGCTTTTGAGCGGTGATCCCGGCATAGGTAAATCCACTTTGCTGCTGCAAATATGCAAAACACTTGATAAAGAATTAAACATTTTGTATATTTCGGGTGAGGAATCAGCCCATCAAATTAAACTTCGTGCCCAAAGGCTCGGAGTTGATAACGATAAGCTTTCGGTAATGTGCGAAATTGATGTTCTTTCAATCGTTGAATATATACGCCAAAACAAACCTGATTTGGTTTTTGTCGATTCCGTGCAGACCATGGATTACACGGAAGTAAATTCTTCTCCCGGCAGTGTTACTCAGGTGCGTGAATCTGCCAATGTTTTTATGCGTGCCGCAAAATCCTTAGGTATTCCAATAATTCTCGTTGGTCATGTAAATAAAGACGGTAACATTGCAGGACCGAAGGTCTTGGAGCACATTGTGGATGCAGTTCTTTATTTTGAGGGTAATCGCAACTTCACTTACAGAATTTTGCGAGCAGTTAAAAACCGTTACGGCTCAACAAATGAAATAGGCGTTTTTGAAATGCGTGACAGGGGACTTGCTGAGGTTGAAAATCCCTCCCTTATGCTCATTTCCGGCAAACCAAAAAACACCCCCGGTTCATGTATAGCCTGCATCATGGAGGGCACTCGGCCGATTATGGCGGAAGTTCAGGCTCTTGTCACTCCCACGGGCTTTGGCAATCCTCGCAGAATGTGCACAGGCTTTGATTACAACCGAGTTGCAATGATTTTGGCTGTTTTGGAAAAGAAAGCCGGCTATTTCTTCGGCACAATGGATACTTATGTAAATATTGTCGGCGGCTTGAAGCTGGACGAGCCTGCAACTGATTTGTCCGTTGCAATGGCTCTCGTCTCAAGCCTCAAAGACAGCGTTGTGAGCGACGATGTTTTAGCTTTCGGCGAAATCGGGCTCGCAGGCGAAATTCGTGGCGTCAGTAACTGTGAACAACGCCTTAAAGAGGCTATTCGCTTGGGATTTTCCCGCTGTATTATTCCCCGGCACAACCTTAGACATCTTTCTGCCGATATCGGAGGAAATACCGAAATTATCGGTGTTCGTAATATCAGAGAAGCTTTTGAGGCGGCAACACGATGAGAGCTTTTGATTTCATTTTAAAGCCGAATCTGCCTGATAGACCGGTTGGAAGAGTTATAATTAACCGAGAATATCCGCAGGCAGCGCAAGCTTTAAAAAAATTTGGCATAGAGCCGCTTTTAACCGACGGTTGTGCTGATATCCTGCCTGCGCTTTCTAATCATGCGGATATGCTTTTCAGCTATTTGGGCAACGGTGAATTTCTGATTGAAAAATCTCAAGCAAAATTAAATCAACAGCTTAAATCAATCGGTATGAACTGTGTTGATACAGCAGAGCTTTTAGCCGATTATCCGAATGATGTTCTGCTTAATTCCTGTGTTATTGGCGGAAAGGTAATTTGCAGCGAAAAAAACACTCACCGAAAAATCCTTGATAACAAAAACGTAATTAATGTAAAACAAGGATATGCTAAATGTTCATGTGCAGTTGTTGACGAAACTTCAATAATTACCGATGACGAGTCGATTTATTCTGCGGCATTAAGAAACGGTATAGACGCTCTGTTGGTCAGCAAGGGAGATGTTATACTCAATGGCTTTGAATATGGCTTTATCGGCGGCTGCTGCGGAAAAATTGCTCCCGATGTTTTGACTTTTTGCGGCGATATCAGAACTCATAGAGATTATGAGCGAATACAGTCTTTCTTAGCTTCAAAGCGAATAACCCCTGTTTCGCTTTTTGGCGGAAAGCTTATTGATATCGGTTCGATAATACCTATAACTGTACAAAACTGACCTCACGGCATATATTGCTGTGAGGTATATTTTATTGTTGCATTATAATATTTTTGTGATATAATAAAATAATTATGTAGAAAAAATTGTAAAAGGGGTGAATACAATGAGCAGAAAAATATGGCAAGTAAATAAGGTTGATAAAGTTTTAGCCGCTACCCTTGCAGAAAAGCACAACCTTTTTCCCATTGCTGCGCTTATTGCATCCTCCCGTGGAATAGATACCGATGAAAAGGTCAGAGCTTTCTTTTACGATGAGTTGGACTTCTTTTCACCTTGGGATTTACCCGATATGGAAAAGGCTGTCGAGGCAATAACTCAGGCGCTTGATAATTTCGACAGAATAGCAATCTGCGGCGATTATGATGCCGACGGAATAACTGCAACAGCACTGCTCTATTCTTATCTCGAGGAGCAGGGTGCTGATGTGATGTGCCGTATTCCTGACCGAAGTGAAGGCTATGGTTTGAAATGCGAAGCCATTGATTATTTTGCCGAACAGGGCGTCAAGCTCATTGTTACGGTTGACTGTGGTATAAACAGCATTGAAGAGGCTGAATACGCAAAACAAAAAGGCATTAAGCTTGTGGTAACCGATCACCACCGCGTCGGTGATATTTTGCCGGATTGCTATGCCGTTGTAGACCCGTACCGAGAAGATTGCCGATGCAGGTTTAAAAGCTTTGCCGGCGTAGGCGTTGTTTTTAAGCTCCTTTGTGCTCTTGAGGGCGGAGATGCAGATTCGATTTTGGAAGCTTACAGCGATATTATTGCTCTTGGTACTATCGGCGATGTTATGCCTCTGATAGATGAGAACAGGCTTATTGTGCGCCGTGGTGTTGAAATGATAAATAATTCGGAGCGTCCCGGTGTGCTTTCTTTGCGTGAAGCAGCAGGACAGAGCGAAAAGCGTGTAACCTCAGGCTCGCTTGCGTTTACTTTAATTCCGAGAATTAATGCGGCTGGCCGTATGGGTAATCCAACAAGAGCGCTTAATCTTTTGCTTTGCGACGATTCTGATTTGAGTAGTGATTTGGCTGGAGAAATTGATGAAGCCAATGTTCAGCGCCACAAAATTGAGCTTGAAATTTTGGAAGAAATTAAACAAAAATTTATAGACAATCCTTCTCTGAAATACGATAGAATAATTGTTGTTGACGGAGAAAACTGGCCAAACGGCGTTATCGGCATTGTTGCGGCAAAGCTTGTTGAGATTTTCGGCAAACCTGCCATTGTTATAGCTAAAAACGGCGAAGACGCAAGAGGTTCAGGCAGAAGCTTCGAAGGTTTCTCTCTCTACGATGCAATAAAGGCCGCTTCTTCGGTTCTTGATCATTTCGGCGGCCACACTTTAGCTGCCGGTATAGGATTAAAATGCGAAAACATTCCGCTTTTCCGAAAAGCTATTAATGAATATGCGGCATCTTTGAAAAATCCTGTATATCCTGCTCTGAATATTGATTGTCGCCTGAATCCTGCGGTTATTAATAACGATTTACTCTCAGCTCTTTCTACCCTTGAGCCTTTCGGTGCGGGTAATTCAGTTCCCGTTTTCGGTCTTTTTTCAATGAAAATAGATGCCGTTCAGGCCGTCAGCGAGGGTAGGCACATCCGTTTGCATCTATCTAAAGGCGATACCAAAATCTGTGCAATGCGCTTCGGTGTATCGCCCATTGATTTCCCGTTTAAAAAAGGCGATACAGTTGATATTGCAGTTACCGTAGAGGCAAATGAATACTTGGGTGAAGTTAAACCGAGCGTTCATATTAAATCAGTCAGAGGCTGCGGCATGGATGACTTAGCCGTGCTGAATAACTTCAGCTTATATGGAAAAATAAGGCGTGGCGAAAAATTAACTGCGGAAGAAAAGCAAATTGCATTGCCGAGCCGTGAGTTTATGCTGAATATTTTCAAGTTTATCAAAAAAATAAACTCTTGGAATTACGATTTTGAAACATTGTGTTACCGTTTAGGCGACAACGGTTCTTCTCTTTGCAAGGTTGCTGTTTCAATAGAAGTAATGATAGAATTAGGTGTTTTAATCAAAGATGAAGACGGCAGTATTACTTTACCGGATGTTCCGGTGAAAGCCGATTTATCTTCTTCCAAGCTACTGAATAATCTGAAATAAATGCAAAAGGGGGCGTAAATATGTGTGATACGAAAGATAGTTCTCAATATGATGAAGTTGCCGAAATGTATGCAGATTTTAAAGAATTGATTAAGAGCGTAAATTACGATGAAAAATGCATTGAAACTATTGACCGTGCTTTTGAGATGGCAAGAGATGCTCATGACGGTCAGCTTAGGAAATCAGGGCAGCCATATATAATTCATCCGATTTCTGTTGCCAAGATTTTGGCTCAAATGGGTATGGATTGCGAATCCCTTTGTGCCGCTCTTTTGCACGATGTTGTTGAAGACACCGAATGCACAAGCGAGGATATCGAAAAGAAATTCGGCAAAGAGGTTGCCGCTCTTGTTGACGGTGTTACAAAGCTTGGTAAAGTTACCCTTTCTAACAGAGAAGAGCAGCAAGCGGAGAACTTAAGAAAAATGCTTATAGCCATGTCCAACGATATCAGGGTTATTATCATTAAGCTTGCTGACAGACTTCACAATATGCGCACTCTTAACTTTATGAAAGAGCAAAAAAGGCGAGATATTGCAAGAGAAACTCTTGAAATTTATGCGCCTATTGCTCACCGCCTCGGTATCCGACCTATTAAGGTTGAATTGGAGGACCTTGCAATCAGCTATCTTGATGAGGTGGGATATAAAGAGATTGAACAAAATCTTGCCAATCAGTTAACTCAGCGCAATGAATTTATCGCTAATATCAGAGGTAGAATTGTTGAGCGCATTGCAGAAACAGGTATTGAAGCCAAGATTGACGGCAGAATCAAGAGCGTTCACGGCATATACCGCAAAATGTATATGCAAAATAAAACCTTTGACGAAATTTACGATATTTACGCATTCAGAATAATTGTTGATACGGTTATTGATTGTTATAACTGCCTCGGTGTAATTCACGATATGTTCAAGCCTCTTCCAGGCAGATTTAAGGACTATATCTCAACTCCGAAGCCGAATATGTATCAGTCTTTGCATACAACAGTTATCGGCAAAGAGGGAATACCCTTTGAGGTGCAAATCAGAACCCATGAAATGCATCATACTGCAGAGTACGGTATCGCCGCTCACTGGAAATACAAGCTCAATATGTCAGGCGGCAAGAATACATTTGACGAGCGTCTTGCCTGGGTAAGACAGCTGCTTGAAAGCCACGATGAAACCGCAGGCGTAGATGATATTGTCAACACAATTAAAACCGACCTTGTCGTTGATGATGTTTATGTTTTCACACCTAAAGGTGATGTTAAAAACCTGCCTGTTGGCGCAACTGTTATCGACTTTGCTTATGCAATTCACTCCGCCGTCGGCAATAAAATGACGGGCGCTAAGGTTGACGGCAGAATAGTTCCTATCGACTATTGCGTGCAAAACGGCGAAATTGTTGATATCATCACTACTTCTCAGCCGGGTAAAGGACCCAGCCGAGATTGGCTCAATATTGTAAAAACAAGCGAAGCTCGAAGCAAAATCCGTGCATGGTTCAAAAAAGAGCGCCGTGAGGAGAATATTGAGCAAGGTAAAGAACAGCTTGAAAGAGAATTTAAGCGCGCCTTAATCCGCTTGCCCGAAGAAGAGCGTGAAGCCTTCATTTTAAAAATTGCCGAGCGTCAGCGATGCAACACTATTGAAGATTTTTATGCAGCTATCGGCTACGGCGGCATTTCACTTGCTAAAATCATGCCGAGAATTAAGGACGATTTCAATAAGCTTGTTTCCTCCAAAAAGATTCAAGCTCCTGTTGAAGCTCCTAAAAAGCGTGTAAAGAGCAGTGAGGGCGTTGTTATCGAGGGTATTGATAACTGCCTTGTCAAGTTTGCCCATTGCTGTAATCCGCTTCCCGGCGACCAGATTATCGGCTTTATCACAAGAGGTCACGGAGTTTCCGTTCATTCGAGAAGCTGCACTAATGTGCCTGCTGATATTGAGCACTGTGCCGAGCCCTACAGATGGCTCAATGCCTATTGGGATAAAGGCGTTAAAGAAGAATACAATGCTAACCTGCTCATTACAGGCATTGACAGAATCGGTATTCTTGCCGATATTTCCGTCATGCTCAGCAATATCAGAGTCCTTATAACAAATATCACCTCTCGCTCTCTGAAAGACGGTACATTTATTATGACTTGCACTATCTATGTTGACGGTATTGAGCATTTGAAGAGCGTAATTTCCAAAATCGAAAAGATAGACGGCGTGTTAAAGGTCGAAAGAAAGTAAAAAGGAAAAATTATGAAAGCAGTAATTCAAAGAGTAAAAAAAGCAAATGTCAGCGTTGACGGGAATATTGTCGGTCAAATTGAGCAGGGTTATTTAATATTGCTTGGCGTTATGGACGGCGATACGCTTAATGATGCTGAAGTTCTTGCAGCAAAAACAGCTAAACTGCGTATTTTTGAAGACGAAAACGGCAAAATGAATTTATCTGTTAATGATATAGGCGGTTCAGCCCTTGTTGTGTCTCAGTTTACTCTTTGCGCTGACTGTAAGAAAGGCAACAGACCATCGTTTACCCTTTCTGCACCACCTGATACAGCAAATGAGCTGTATGAAAAGTATTCTCAGCTCCTGCGAGATAACGGGATTAACAGTGTTGAAAACGGTGTTTTCGGCGCAGATATGCAGGTTTCGTTAATTAACGACGGTCCTGTTACGATAGTTTTAGATACTGATGTTTGGAGGAAGCAGAGTTGAATATTCAATGTTTTCCGTTGGGTGAAATTGCGGCAAATTGCTATTTAGTCACAGATGAAATTACTAAACAGGCGCTTGTTATCGACCCGGGTGTGCCATCAGATGAACTCAGCGAAGCACTCTTGGGCTTTGAGCTAAAATATATTCTGCTGACCCATGGCCATTTTGACCATATTTACGGCAGCGCTTCACTCAAAGACCTTTACCCGGGTGCTAAAATATGTATTCATAAAGCTGATGAAAAATGCTTAAATGATCCTGAATGGAATCTTGTAGGAGATTACAGCGGAAGCTTGCCTGAGATTAAGGCAGATGTTTTACTCAACGATGGCGATGAGCTTGAATTTGCCGATACAGCATTTAAAGTGCTTCATACACCGGGACATTCTCTCGGCTCGGTTTGTTTTGTTGACGAAAAGAATAAAATTATTTTCAGCGGAGACACTTTATTCTGTCTTACAGTGGGCAGAACCGACTTTATTGGCGGCAGTTTTGAGGATATGATGGATTCTGTCAAAAAGCTCTCTCTTTTTGCTGATGAATTTACCGTCTATCCCGGTCACAATCGTTCAACAACTATAGGCTTTGAGCGAAAGAGAAACAGATATATGAGGAAGCTTTAATGTTTGTTTACATTTTAGACCATAAATTCCATTTTGAAACCGAAAATCTCTGCCGTATGTTTTATCCCAACAGTGAAATCAAGCTCAAATACGAGCTTGATGAATATGACGGAGATAAAATTATTACTCAGCTTTTAAATAAAGGCGATGTAACCGAGCTTAGCGCAAAGGCTGATATCGGCGGAAAAACTGCTCATCACAGCAAAGCCCTGACCGATTACACCGATGAGGCCGGGGAGTATAATTTAGCTCTTTGCGTCTTTGAATGTCTTAGAGAAATTACAGGATATACGCCTGCCTGGGGCTTGCTTACAGGCGTCAGACCCTCAAAGCTTATGAATAAACTCATGCTCAGTTTAGGCAAAGAGGAAGCAAAGGAATATTTTGAAAATAAGCTCCTCGTTAGCAAAGCAAAAACACAGTTGGCTCAGGATGTTGCTTTAGCGCAAACCTCAGCTATGGAAATGAGTAAGCCTAATTCGTTCAGCCTTTATGTTTCGATTCCTTTTTGCCCCAGCAGATGCAGTTATTGCTCCTTTGTTTCACATTCAATTACAAACAGTAATGCAAAAAAGCTTTTTGAGCCGTATTTGGATAATCTCGTTAAAGAAATTGAATTGACGGGAAAAATTGCGGCTGAAAATAAATTACGCCTTGAAAGTGTATATTTTGGCGGAGGTACTCCGGGAATTTTGAGCGCAGAGCAAAGCGAAAGGCTGATTACTGCAATTAAACACAGCTTTGATTTATCAACCTGCCGTGAGTTCACTTTTGAATCAGGCAGGGCAGATGTTACAACATCCGAAAAGCTTGAAACGCTTAAAAAGTGCTCAGTTGACAGAATAAGCATTAATCCTCAAACCTTTAATGACGATGTGCTCCGAGAAATCGGGCGCAAGCATACTGCTAAACAAGCAGTTGAGGCTTATAATCTTGCTAAACAGACAGGATTTGACAGCATCAATATGGATTTGATTGCAGGATTACCCGGTGATACACTTGAAAGCTTTAAAAATTCAGTTAACACAGCAATTAATTTGAAAGCTGAAAATATAACCGTACATTCGCTGGCTCTAAAGCGTTCAAGCACCCTTGTAATGCACGATAATGCAGCGCTCTCCCAGGACAGCGCTGCAGAGAAAATGATTGATTACTCCATTTCTGCCCTTAAGGCAGTAGGGTATATCCCTTATTATATGTACCGACAGAGCAGATGCGTCGGAAACCTTGAAAATGTGGGTTGGTGTTTGCCGCAAGAAGAATGTATTTATAATATATACATGATGGAAGAAATACATACGGTGCTAGCCGTCGGCGCAGGCGCAGTAACTAAGCTTAAAGCGCCGAATGAAAATTATATTGAACGAATTTTTAACTATAAATACCCTTATGAATATAATTCCAGATTTGATACTCTCATGGAAAGAAAAAACAGAATAACTGAGTTTTATTCAACATACAATTAATGTATCGCAGTTATTTTACGGAGGTTATATGCTTTGGCTGAAGTAATAAATACACTAACAAAAATAAATGAGCTTGCTGTCAATGATACTCAGCAGTTTATCAGCATAGCAGAAAATAGATACTATGAATCCCTTGACGCTATAGTTAGCAGGATATGTAAAAATCCTGAAATTGAAATTGTGTTGCTTGCCGGACCCAGCTCATCGGGCAAAACCACAACTGCAAATAAAATCAACGAAAAGCTTGCCGCATGCGGACATAAAGCTTATACAATTTCCTTAGATGATTTTTACCGCAACGCAAAGAATGCAATTATTAATGAAGAAACAGGCAAGCCTGATTATGAATCGGTAAATTCTTTGCAGCTGGATTTGCTTTCGGCTGTGCTCAAAAGGCTTGTTGAAGACCGTAAATCTTTTATTCCTCGCTATGATTTTGAAAGCGGAATACGAACAGATAAAGCCTTTGAAATCGAATTGGAAGAGGGCGATGTTGTAATATTGGAGGGTCTTCATGCTTTGAATCCCATTATTTATTCAGCTTTGCCCTCAGACGCTTTACTGAAAATTTATATCAGCGTTTCAACCCGTATTTATGACGATGAAGGTCATGTGCTTTTGACTAAGCGTGATTTAAGGCTGGTAAGAAGAACTGTTCGTGATTATCAATTCAGAAGCAGTTCCGTTGAAAACACTTTTGATATGTGGGACGATGTCCTTGACGGCGAAAATAAATATCTTGCGCCCTTTAAATACTGTGCAGATATTTTGATAGATTCCATACACAATTATGAGCCTTGTGTTTTTAAAAATGAAGCTTTAGAGCTTTTTAAGGCAGTTGAACAAGACAGCGTTTGGTATAATGAAACTCAGCGGTTATCAAACAAGCTGTTAAGGTTTAACACCATACCTCGTGATGCGGTGCCTCAAACATCATTGCTTAGAGAATTCTTAGGCAAAAAATAAAAAGGAAGTGTTACTTTGAGTGAACAAAAAACAGTAAAAGGTCAGTCAATGCTCAACGGCGCACTGATTCTTGTTGTTGCTACATTAATTGTTAAAGTAATCGGTGCAATTTATAAAATTCCGCTTACCGCTTTGATAGGAGAGGTGGGCAGAGGCTATTTCAGCTCAGCTTACGAGATTTACACACCCATTTATGCAATATCTATGGCAGGTTTGCCCGTTGCTGTTTCTAAAATGGTTTCGGAAAGTGTAACTCTC
>CASFRX010000068.1 GCA_949297075.1 uncultured Oscillospiraceae bacterium
CCAAATGTATCCGCAGGCACATAACCTGTTCTTGGATAATATGTTTCACTACCTAACACAACGGAATATCCATAGCCAAGTTCCTTTGCAATTTTATGCCCTGCTTTTATTAAAGCAGTTCCAACGCCCTTCCTTTGATATTCTGGTAAAACAGACAACGGTGCTAAGGCTAAAACATCAATCTCGCCAACTTTTGCCTTCGTAAACATAATATGACCTACAATTTTTCCATCTTCCTCAGCAACTAACGCTAACTCTGGAATATAATTTTCGCTTTTTCTTAAAGCAATTACTAAATTCTGCTCATTACCATCTGCGTGTTCTGCACTATCAAAAGCATTTTTAATTACTGAATATATAATTCCATAGTCATTTGATTTTTCTTGTCTTATAATCATACAAACACCTCAATAAATACCTCTTTATTTTTTATTATACCACTCATTTTTAATGATTTCCACTTCTTTGAACGATTAGACAACTGACATACAGCAATAAAATCTTTATATGACTATGTAAAAGCGGCATCAGCTTTACGCCAATGCCGCAATGGGTTAGAGAATACTTAGCTTTTTAAGGTAGCTGACGCAATCAATACAGCCTTTGAAATAAACCTCTTTCAGCTCTAAGTTTGCTATTTCGTTTTTGCATTTCAGCACTTCACTCAAAGCGGTACATTCTTCCGCAGACAGCTCGCAGGGTCTATCTACATCAAGGACTTTCCGCACATTAGGATATTGCTCATAGAGAGTTTTAATCTTTTCCGTCAGCTCTTTATACCTCGTTTCGGAATGACAAGCTGTGCTTGTTTTGCTGAGATAATCGAAAAAGTCAGTATCGTATTCATCAAGAAATGTGCTGAAGCTCAAATCCTTTGCCATCTAACCACCTCCGAATTTCATTTCACAGCCCTATTATACATCTCGAAAAAGAGCTTCACAAATGTGGAAATCTGATTATCTCTCACGATTTGCACATTTTCTTTCGGGCTGTTCCTCGGCTTCTTCTGACTCTGCGTCAAGCACGGCAGGGTCTTTTTTATCCAGATTTAGCTCGATGTTGAGAGCGTTCAGCCGTTCCGACTTTTCTTTCAGTTCTTCCTCAAAGGTAAACGGCTTTTGTACCTCGACTTTTGCGGTTTCAAGCTGTTCGATAGTTTCCGCCAGTTTAATCTGCGCGGCTTCCAACCGTGCGGGGAGCTTGGCAAGCTCGTTTTCAATTCGGGTCAGGTTTCCTAAAGGGTCAGAGCCTAATTCCACTTTGTATTTTGCTTTCCCGCAGAGGTTAAGGCAGTAATGAGTACCCACCGTATCATAGAAAATCTCCATTTTGAAACCACGATATGAGCCGATTTCGATAGGTGCGGACAAGGGATATTCCTTGCAAATCGCAAGGAGCATTTCACCTGCGGCGGCTTTTTCGGTGTAGCTGATACCACGCAAGGTCATCGGACAGAACTTTTCCTCGCCCTGCGGCTTGTGCTGTTCGGCAAGAGCTGTGTCGGCTTCGTAGCAGACAATACGCTGTTCATACTCCGCAATGGTCTGAGGGAAGTGTTTGAGTATCCTGTCCTCAAGGTCGTAATGCTCGGATAGATAGCTTTGTTTCAGCACTTTGAGCTTGGAAACCTGAATGTCTAAGTCCATTTTTTCCTTAAAACGCTCGTCGCCTGTAGCAAGCATTTTGACCTCCGCAAAGGACAAAGCAACCTCGTCCACATCTTCGGCAGAACGGACGGGGCTTTTGCTCGTCATTATCTGGGATATGAATTTCTGTTTGCTTTCTACCAACTGATAGAGATAAGCGTCAAAGGTCTGCTCGGTTACATAGCGGTAAACCTCAACCTCTGGAAACATATTTCCCTGTCTTTCAATACGCCCTTGCCGTTGTTCAAGGTCGCTCGGTCGCCACGGACAGTCCAAATTGTGAATGGCTATGAGCCTGTCCTGAACATTCGTGCCTGCGCCCATTTTTGGGGTAGAGCCTAACAATACACGAACTTCGCCGCTTCGTACCTTTGCGAACAGTTCTTTTTTCTGTGCGTCTGAGGTCGCTTCGTGGATAAACCGTATTTGCTCGGCAGGGATACCACGGGCAACCAATTTCTCACGCACATCATCATAGATGTTGAATGTGCCGTCATTCTTCGGAGTGGAGAGGTCGCAGAACACAAGCTGCGTGGCTTTTGTGTCGGCGTATTCCTCCCAGATACGGTACACATTGTCGATACAGGCATTGACCTTGCTGTTCGGGTCATCTGGCAGCATCGGGTCAATCATTCTCTGGTCGAGAGCAAGGTTGCGCCCGTCATTGGTGATTTTGAGCATATTATCAACATTCGGCTCAACAAGCCTTGCCCTGACTTTCTCAGCTCGGCTTGCAAGAGCAGCTACCATTTCGGTCTGTATCTCGCTCGGCTTGGTCTTGATATTGTGGTAATTTACTTTCGGCACGGGGAGTTTTAACATATCGGCGGTCTGTATATCCGCCACCTCACGGAACATCAACATCAGCTCTGGCAGATTAAAAAACTTGGCAAAGCGTGTCTTGGCTCGGTAGTTTGTACCCTCTGGGGCAAGCTCCAGAGCCGTTAC
>CASFRX010000069.1 GCA_949297075.1 uncultured Oscillospiraceae bacterium
AAGAAATACTGCCTTATGTGGTGTCGGCGAAACCAAACTCCTGCTTTAAATTATTATATAGGTTAGATTTTCGGCGGCATACATTCAAGAATTTCCAGCGCTTCGCCTGTGCAGATGAATTTGTATTCATCTGCATTTGCAGGTTCAAACAGACAGTCGCCGGCTTTGATTTCGATTTCTTCGCCGTTGGCTGTGATTTTTCCCTCGCCTTTAGCAACTGCAAGGCAACAGGCTCTGCCGTTTAATATTCTTGTGTGTTCGTTCTTAACAGTAATTCTGTTAAGAGCAAAGCAAGGGGTGTCGTCATAGGTGATAAGGCTTTCCCTTGCTTCGTCAAGAGTCTTTGCCTTTAAATAGTAGCGGTTCATAAGCTCATCAAGGCTGAGCGCTTCATAGGTGAAACATTCAAACATTTTGTCAAAGCCCAAGCCCATGTGGCAAAGGTGGTCGGGCATCAGCGTGCCTCGCATATCGCATTTTTCTACGCTTATTGTGTAGTCGGTAGGCTCCTGCACTTCGAGAAGCATACAGCCTGAGCCGATAGCGTGAGGTGTGCCGCCTGTAATTAAAAAAACATCGCCTTTTTTTACGGGAATCTTGTGCATATATTCCTGCATTTCAGCTATGTCCTGCTTGTCGAAAAGCTTTTTCCACTTTTCTCTTGTTACAGGCCTTTTGAAGCCGAGAAGAATATATGGCTCTTCGCCGTCTATAACTCGGCTGTTCAAAATATACCAAGATTCGGTTTTGCCGTAATCGGAACCGAAAAGTCGCTTTGCGGCATCCTTTGTGGGATGCACCTGAATAGGCAGGCGCTCTGCAGAATCAAGGAATTTTGTAAGTACGCCGAAATTTGCGCCGAACTTTTCTAAATGCTCTTTGCCGAGATGTGTTACGGGGTCAGAGTCGATTAAATCCTTGAGATAGAGAAGTTTGCCGTCGGCTGTTTCAATCCGGCTCAAGCCCTCTTTTTCGGGCCTATCGGCTCTGTCAGGGTTATCTGCAACTACAACCGAGGCAAGCCAGTCTTCGGGAAAATTCGCATCTTCTCCGCTGCCGCTTTTTCTCATTTCATCAATGAGCTTGCCGCCGTAATAAAGGCGCCAAACTCGGTTTTCTTTCATTTTAAGGGGAAGTATCATTTGACTATTCCTCGTGGAAGCTTAAGCTCGTATTTGCCGTTTTTAACAAGCTCTACAAACTGATTTTCTGTTGTGGGGCGTTCTTCAAAATAAATACCGCCCGGTGTTGAACGGAAAGGCTCATGATTATCAGTGCCCGAAAGCTTTCTGAGCATATTAAGCTCTGCCCAGGCATTCGCTACGGAATTTCTTGAGTTGTGGCTTGCATTGCCGTTGTAAACCTCAACGCCGTCAAGGAGATGAGGCTGAACAACAGTCATACCGTTGCGGAAAGGGTGCGCCTGAAACAGCAGAATACCGTCATATTCGTTAATGACTTTTCGGAAATTTTCAACGCTTGTTTCCGTGATTTCGGGGTGGTCATAGAAAAACTCTTTATCTGCTCCGTAAACAAGATAATCGTTATCGTAGCCCTTAAAGCGAATTTCAACGCCGTGCAAAACCGTGAAGTCGGCTGTTTCTCGCTTCTTTGCTTCTTCGTAGCCGAGCCATTGGCCGTCAACACGCTCTTTCCACGGCAAGCCGCCGAAGCGGCGGTCATCCTCGCGGGGCTTGAAATGGTCGGTTATAACTATGCCGTCATAGCGGTTCAGCTTATAGTATTCTACCATGTCAGCGCCGCTGATTTCGCCGCAGGTGCTTGATTCACTCGTGTGTACATGAGTGTCAAATAGAAAAGACATTGTTACTCAACTCTTTTTAGAATTTAGATTAAAGTCCTGTTTTTTCTGCTATATACTTTCTTGCCATGCAAGCGTATTCGTATGGATTAGCCTTGGCAGGGTCTTGCTCTGCTTCAACAACTACCCAGCCTTCATAGTCAGCCTCGGCAAGAATATCGAAAACAGGTGTGAAATCAAAGTCGCCGTCGCCGGGAACTGTAAAAGAGCCTGCACGAACAGCGTCAAGGAAGCTGTAGCCCTTTGCCTTAGCTTCGTCAATAACGCTTTGGCGGATGCTCTTGAGGTGAACATGCTTAACTCTGTTGACATACTTTTTGAGCACGCCGATTGCATCTTCGCCTGAGAATGAAAGGTGACCTGTATCGTAAAGAAGATATACAAGGTTGGGATCTGTCAGCTCCATGAGCTTGTCGATTTCTTCAGCTGTCTGAACGCCTGTGCCCATGTGATGATGTACGGTGAAATACATGCCCTTTTCTTTTGCAAGGCGACCCATTTCGTTGAAGCCCTTTGCAATAAGTGCCCACTGCTCTTCAGTGTAAACGGGCTTTTCGCCGAAAATGCTGACGCTCTTGCCCTGGATGCTGTTGCCCTGCTCGGAGGCGCCGATAACCTTTGCGCCGAGAGCGTGGAGGAAATCTCTGTGCTTGATGAACGCTTCGATTGTTGCTTCATAACCGTCGGAAAGCAGGAGAGAGGAAAACCATGCGTTGCATATGCAAAGACCTCTTACATCAAGCTTGTGCTTGAGCGTTTCAACATCCTTAGGGTATTTGTTGCCGATTTCACTGCCCTTGAAGCCGCTGAGAGCCATTTCGCTTATGCACTGCTCAAAGGTGTTTTCTGCGCCGAGATCCGGCAAATCATCGTTAGTCCAAGCTATAGGGGCTATAGCGAGGGATACTTTATCTTTGTTAAGCATATTATATGAGTCCTTTCAATCAATATTCTCTTGCAAGTTTGATGTTTTCCGCCATGTCTTCGTAAGCGGCCTGTACCTTTTCGCTTGTTGATACTTCTGCAACGCCTACTCTCCACCAGCTCTCGTAGCCGTGGCTCATGCTGCCGTGTGCAACCTTGATATCAATAAGTGTGGAAACAGTCTGCTGTTTTGAATCTTCAATAGCGGCTGCAAGCTCGTCTACATTTGTGACTGTGTATGTTTTACAGCCGTAGCCCTCTGCACATTTTGCAAAGTCGATGGGAACGATGGGGCCGTCAAGCATTCCCGTGAGAGGATTGCGAGCTGTGAAGCGTGTGCCGAAAGTATCTGTGCCCTGTGCGTTTTGCAGGTTTTCAATGCAGCCCCAGCCGCTGTTGTCAAAGAGCATAACATTAATCTTAACGCCCTCCTGAATTGCGGTGTAAAGCTCGCTGTGGAGCATGAGGAAGCTGCCGTCGCCAACCATTGCGTATACTTCACGCTCAGGCGCTGCAAGCTTTGCGCCGAGTGCGCCGCAGATTTCATAGCCCATGCAGGAGAATCCGTATTCCATGTGGTAGGTCTTGGGCTCAGTGCATCTCCAAAGTCTCTGCATACAACCGGGAAGACTGCCTGAAGAGCCGAGAGCAATGGCATTGGGAGCAATACGCTTGTTGATTTCACCAAGTGCTCTTGTCTGTGAGAATTCGCCGTTTGGAAGTTCGCAAGAATAGCAGGCATCCATTTCGGCAACATATTCTTTTTTAACTTCATCAATCTCATCGCCCCAACCGCTGCGGTAGTATTTCTGAGAAAGGGCAGAGGAAAGGTCGAGCAAAGCTAATTTGGCGTCGGCTATAACGCTTGCAGCATCCATTTTAAATGCGTCAAAGCTGCTGACATTGATGCTGAGAATTTTAACATTGGGATTTTTAAAGCCCCATTTGGAGCAAGTTGTGAAGTCGGTAAGCCTTGTGCCTACTGCGATTATGAGGTCAGCCTGCTGAGCGATTATGTTTGCCGCCGCACCGCCTGTAACACCGATACCGCCGAGGTTTAAGGGACAGTCCCACGGAATCTGACCCTTACCGGCCTGTGTTTCGCCGATGGGGATATTGAAACGCTCTGCGAAATATTGAGCCGCCTGCCATGCTCCGGAGTATGTGACGCCGCCGCCTACAATCATAATCGGCTTTTTAGAGTTGTCAATCATTTCTGCCGCCGCATCAATCTCTCTGCGTGTTGCAGGTCTGCGGTCCATGTACCATATACGCTTTTTGAAGAAATATTCCGGATAATCGTAAGCCTCGCCCTCAACATCCTGAGGCATTGCAAGGCAAACAGCGCCTGTTTCCGCCCAGTCTGTCAAAACGCGCATTGCGTTGAGGCAGGCTGTCATAAGCTGCTCAGGTCTCTCAATTCTGTCCCAATATTTGCAAACAGCCTTGAAAGCATCGTTTGCTGTTGTAGCATAGCTTGTGGGCTGTTCAATCTGCTGTAAAACAGGGTCGGGCTGACGGCAGGCGAAAGTATCACCGGGCAAAACAAGCAGGGGAATACGGTTTGCCGTTGCTGTGCCGCAGGCAGTAACCATGTTGAGCGCGCCGGGGCCGATTGATGAGGTACAGGCAATAATCTGGCGCCTGTCGTTCTGCTTTGCAAAGGCGATGGCGGCATGAGCCATGCCCTGCTCATTGTGGCCTTGATAGTAGGTGAGGTTGTGACCGCCCTGCTCAAGCGCCTGGCCGATACCGACTACGCAGCCGTGGCCGAATATGCCGAATATGCCCTTGACAAACTTGGTTTCCTCGCCGTCAAAGCTTATGTATTGGTTGTCTAGGAATTTAACAAGGGCTTGTGCCATTGTAAGTTTCATAATAAATCAATCCTTAGTTAAAGTTTTGAGTTAATCAATAAATTTCGCTAACCTTAACGGGTCTGCCTTCTGCAACGCTCTTCTTAGCGGCAAGAGCAACAACGATTGCACCGAGACCGTCATCAACATTTGCAGGAACTTCCTTGTCGTTGATAACTGCATCAACAAACTGAAGCATCTCATCGCGGAAGGACTGCATATATCTTTCGAGGAAGAAGTAGAGGGGCTTTTCGCCTGTGCAGCCGTTTTCGTCCATGAGAACTACATTGGAGGCTGTGTCGTTAGAAGCGCAAGCCGCACCCTTGCTGCCGAAAACTTCGACTCTCTGGTCGTAACCGTATGCGGCACGGCGGCAGTTGTCGATAACGCCGATAGCTCCGTTCTCAAACTTAAGGGAGATAACTGCTGTGTCAACATCGCCCGCTTCGCCTATTGCGGGGTCAACAAGGCATGTTGCGTTTGCATAAACCTCTGTGATGGGGCTGCCTGCCATGAAACGAGCCATATCAAAATCGTGAATGGTCATATCAACGAACATTCCGCCGGAAACTGCGGCATATTCCGCTGAGGGGGGCTCAGGGTCACGGGATGTGATTTTGATAACATTTACATCGCCGATTTTGCCGTCGTTAATCATCTTCTTGATAGCGGCAAAGTTGTGGTCAAAGCGGCGGTTGAAACCGACCTGAAGCTTAACGCCTGTTTCTTTAACTGTGTCGATAACGGCCTGTACCTTTTCGGGTGTGAGGTCAACGGGCTTTTCGCAGAAAACATGCTTGCCTGCTTTTGCGGCGGCGATTGCAATGTCTGCGTGAGTATCTGTTGAGGAGCAGACGAGAACTGCGTCGATATCCTTATCCTCAAGCATTTCTACATAGCTGTCGTAAATCTTCTCAATGCCAAGCTCTTCGCACAGAGCAGGAAGATGATCCTTGTAAACATCTGTGATGCCTAAAACCTTTGCTGTGGGTACATTGTAGCAGATGGACTGGGCGTGAAGCTTGCCGATTCTGCCTGCGCCGATAATACCGATGTTGAGTTGTTTCATATTGATACCTCCATGAATTTTGGTGATTTTTACCGCTGGTAATTATACCACAGCACACTAAAAAAATCCACAGTATATAGACAAATTTTTTATACTTTTTTAAAAAATAATACCTGATTTAGTCTTGTAATACGGAATTATTTATAGTATAATATAAAAACTAAAATAGGGTATTTTGTCCTTAGTGAACTTTAACGTTAGGAAGAAGCAATTTTGGATAAATCGGATAAGAACAAATCAAGGAAATTTGATGTTCCTTTTGAAGAAATTAAGCGTCAAAGAGAATATGTGAATCTTGCCAAAACGGTACTCGAAACGAGGTTCGGCTTGATTGAGCCTCTTGCCTATGTGCATACCTTCGGCTGTCAGGGAAATGTTGCGGACAGCGAACGAATGAAGGGCTGGCTTGCCCAAATGGGTTACGGCTTTACCGAGGAAATAGAGCAGGCGGATTTTGTGCTTTACAACACCTGCGCCGTTCGTGAACACGCTCACGACAGAGTTTTCGGAAATGTGGGAGCGCTCAAGCCTATCAAAGAAAAGAAGCCCCATATGATAATTGCCCTTTGCGGCTGTATGATGCAGCAGGAGCATGTTTGGCAGAAAATTAAGAAAAGCTATCCCTTTGTCAACCTTGTTTTCGGTACCCATGCTCAGCACCGTTTGCCAGAGCTTATGTATAAAGCGCTTTGCGGAGGCAAACGTGTTTTTGAGGTGGAAAATTCCGACGGCTTTATTGCCGAAGGCGTTCCCGTTCGCCGTGACGGCAGCTTCAAAGGCTGGCTTCCTATAATGTACGGCTGCAATAATTTTTGCAGTTACTGCGTTGTGCCTTATGTTAGAGGCAGAGAGCGCAGCAGAACTCCCGAAGCTGTTATTGCCGAAGCCAATGAGCTTATAGCATCGGGCTGTAGGGATATAACTCTCCTTGGTCAGAATGTAAATTCTTATAACCGTGACAGCGGCGAAATGAATTTTGCAGAGCTTTTGAAGCAGATAAATAATATCGATGGTGATTTCAAAATCCGTTTCATGACCTCTCACCCGAAAGATTGCACCTTTGAACTGCTTGATACCATGGCTCGCTGTGAAAAAGTGAGCCGACATCTTCACCTGCCTTTCCAAAGCGGCAATAACCGTGTGTTAAAGGAAATGAACAGGGGATATACGAGAGAAAAATACCTGTCCCTCATTGAGTATGCACGAAAAGTTATGCCGGATATCAGTCTTACAAGCGACATTATCGTAGGATTCCCCGGTGAAACTTACGAAGAATTTTGCGACACCTTGAGCCTTATAAAAGAGGTTGAATTTACCTCACTTTATACATTTATATATTCACCTCGTGAGGGCACAAAAGCGGCTTCAATGCCTGACCCTGTCAGCCGTGAAGAAAAGGGCAAATGGTTTCGTGAGCTGACTTCGGCGCAGGAGCAAATTGCCGCTAAACGAAGCCAAAAAATGCTGGGACAAACCTACCGTGTGCTTTGTGAAGAGCATAGCGGCGGTATGCTTTCCGGCAGAACAGACGGCAATGTTATGATTGATTTCCCCGGTGATGAAAGCCGTATAGGTGAATTTGTAAATGTTAAAGTAACCGCTTGCAGAAATTGGACTTTAAGCGGAGAAATTGCAGATTAAAACAGTATAATTTTCCCATTGGGATTTTATAGAAATACTACACTATTTAGGAGAAGAAAAAATGGACATTGTAAAACTTACAAGAGAACTCGGCAAAGCTATTCAGCAGGATGAAAGATACCTTGCTTTTGTAGCGGCAAGAGAAGCAAACGAAAAAGATGATGAACTCAACGAGCTTGTCGGTAAAATGCAGCTTGTTCACATGAGCTATCAGCACGAGGCTTCCAAAGAGGATGCAAATGAGCAGAAGCTTGAGGCTTATGAAGAAGAATTTATGGGCCTTCGTGAGAAGATTATGGGCAATGCAAATATGGCCGCTTACGAAAAGGCAAGAGCTGATATTGACGAAATGATGAACTATATCGTAGGTCTG
Source organism: uncultured Oscillospiraceae bacterium (assembly GCA_949297075.1). GTDB lineage: Bacteria > Bacillota > Clostridia > Oscillospirales > Acutalibacteraceae > UBA8612. The sequence continues at coordinate 7,686 of CASFRX010000069.1, forward strand.
CTCACAGAGTGCATCAAGGGCGAGGATCCGGAAACCTGTGAGCCTCCTCAGGAGCATAGCTGCGGCGGCGATTGCTCCGCTTGCGGCGGCGATTGCCACTAATTATTGAGTGTTATCAAAAAAACTATTGCGAACGCTTAACAAAAAGGGTTAAGCGTTTGCACTTATGAGGAGCGTGCAAATGGCTGAATTATCACCAATGATGAAGCAATATTTTGAAATAAAGAAGAACTATGAGGATACTATTCTCATGTTCAGGCTTGGCGATTTTTACGAAATGTTTTTCGAGGATGCCAAAATTGTTTCTTCCGAGCTGGAGCTTGTTCTTACGGGACGAGACTGCGGTCAGGAGGAGCGTGCTCCAATGTGCGGTGTGCCTTTCCACAGCGCAGACAGCTATATTGCTCGACTTGTCGCAAAGGGATATAAGGTCGCCATCTGCGAGCAGATGGAAGACCCGTCAACTGCCAAGGGTATAGTGCGGCGTGATGTTGTGCGTATTGTAACCCCCGGCACCGTTATCGAAAGCAATATGCTTGACGAAGCTAAGAATAATTTTCTGTGTTCTTTATTTTACCGTGAAAACCACGCAGGTATTTGTTTTGCCGATGTTTCAACGGGCGCAATGCATTTGACGGAAATTCAGGGAGATGCCCTTGAAACCAAAATAGTTAATGAGCTTGGCCGCTTTATGCCAAGCGAAATCTTAATCAACCGTGAAGCGGCGAAGCTTGCGGCGGTGCGTGGCTTTATAACTGAAAAGAGCAATGCGCTAACAGAAACTCTTGAAGACGATTATCTGCCGCTCAACGACGCCGACGGAATTATATGCTCTCAGTTTAAGTGCTCATCTGCTGATGAAATCGCTGTGGGCATAAGCGCTCAGGCTATGCTTGCGGCAGGAATATGTATAAAATACCTTCGTGATGTTCAGCGAAGCGATCTGTCAAACATCCGTTTGCTGGATTATTACAGCGAAAGCGGCTTTATGAAGCTGGATTATTCCTCCCGACGCAGCCTTGAACTGACTAAAACCATGCGTTCAAACGATAAAAAAGGCTCTTTGCTTTGGGTGCTTGATAAGACCAACACCGCTATGGGCAAGCGTGAAATTAAAGCTTGGCTTGAACGCCCGCTTACCAATCCGGCGAAGATTATCGGCCGCCAAAATGCCGTTGAGGAGCTGGCTCAAAACGGTATGCTCTGCGATGCTGTTGCCGCTTCTTTAAGCGGAATAAACGATTTGGAGCGAATTATAACAAGAATTTCCTACGGTACGGCAAATGCAAAGGAGCTTCGCTCTTTGAGCGCCGCAATACATAAGCTGCCGCAGGTCAAAGAAACCATAGCAGGCTGCCGTTCAGCATTGCTATGCGAAATCAGAGCCGCCATTGATACCTTGGAGGATATTTCCTCCATGATTGATGCGGCGATTGTGGAAGACCCTCCCTTTTCCGTGCGTGAGGGCGAAATGATAAATGACGGATTTAATGCTGAGCTGGACGAGCTTCGTTCCCTTGTAAATGACGGCAAGGGCTATCTTGCAGGCATACAACAGCGTGAGCAGGACAGAACAGGTATTAAAAAGCTTAAAATAGGCTATAACCGAGTTTTCGGATATTATATAGAGGTTTCAAACTCTTTCAAAGAGCTTGTGCCGGATGATTATATACGCAAGCAGACCCTTGCAAACTGCGAGCGCTACATTACTCAGGAATTAAAAGAGCTGGAGGCGAAGGTGCTCGGTGCACAGGGGCGCATCGTCCAGCTCGAATACGAAATTTTTTCACAGGTGCGTACAAAAACTGCCGAGCAGCTCGGCAGAGTTCAGCGCACAGCTTCAGCTGTTGCAAAGCTTGATGTTTTGCGTTCCTTTGCCGCTGTCGCAATGGAAAACGGCTATGTAAGACCGCAGATTTCGGCAGATTCCGTAATTGAAATCACTGACGGAAGGCATCCCGTTGTTGAAAAAATGCTCAAAGGCGCTCCCTTTGTGCCTAACGATACCAAGCTTGACTGCGGCGACAACCGCTGTGCAATAATCACGGGACCGAATATGGCAGGTAAATCTACCTATATGCGCCAAAATGCGATTATTGTCATCATGGCGCAAATCGGCTCTTTTGTTCCTGCCCGCAGTGCGTCAATCGGTGTTGTAGACAGCGTTTTTACTCGCGTAGGCGCTTCTGATGACCTTTCCGCAGGTCAGTCCACCTTCATGGTGGAAATGAATGAGGTTGCATATATCCTCAAAAACGCAACCTCCAAAAGCCTTATTATTTTCGATGAAATCGGAAGAGGAACATCAACTTATGACGGCATGAGCATTGCAAGAGCCGTTCTTGAGTTTGCCGCAGATAAAAAAAAGCTTGGCGCAAAAACCCTTTTTGCAACCCATTATCATGAGCTGACCGAGCTTGAAAACACTGTTGAGGGTGTTAAAAACTACAATATTTCCGTAAAAAAACGAGGCGATGAAATAACATTTCTGCGCCGAATAGTCCGTGGCTGTGCAGACGGCAGCTACGGAGTGGATGTTGCAAAGCTTGCCGGTGTGCCGGATAGCGTTGTCAAGCGCGCCCGCAAGATTTTGAAAGACCTCGAAAGCCGTGATATGCACACTGCCGCACCCAATTTCTTCAGCAGCGTTGAAGCTCCTGCACAGGAAGAAATGCAGATTTCTTTTGCCGGCAGTACAGGCAACGAAATTGTTGAAGAACTAAAAAATCTCGATATAAATACGCTCACTCCTATTGAAGCAATGACCTTGCTTTATAAGTATGCTCAAAAGGCAAAAGAGATTTGATTTTATACTTCTGTTCAGAAAGCCGGTGATTTAATGCCTAAAATTAATCTTCTCCCAAGAGAAATATATGAGCTTATTGCGGCCGGTGAGGTTGTAGAAAGACCGTCATCAGCTGTTAAAGAGCTGCTTGAAAACAGCGTTGATGCAGGCGCAACAGCAATCACTCTTGAAATCCAGGCAGGCGGCATTAAGTATATCCGTATTACAGATAACGGCTGCGGCATTGCCCGTGAGGATATCAAAAACGCTTTCACAGGTCATGCCACAAGCAAAAGCAGCAACGCTCTTGATTTGGACTGCGTTGCAACTCTCGGATTCAGGGGAGAAGCTTTGGCTTCCATTGCGGCTGTAAGCCGTGTTGAAATGTTCACTAAAACTGCCGAGGAGCAGGTGGGCACTCACTGCGTTGTCGAGGGCGGCAAGTTTATCAGCATTGACGATGCAGGCTGTCCTACCGGTACTACTATAGTTGTGCGTGATATTTTTTATAATGTTCCTGCCCGTATGAAATTCCTTAAAAAAGATGTTACTGAGGCAAATTCCGTTGCAGGCGTTGCGGACAGGCTTGCTATATCTCATCCTGAGATTTCCGTTCGCTTTATCCGTGACGGTAAGCAGACCTTGTTTTCTTCCGGGGACGGTAAGCTTATTTCAGCTATAAGCGCTGTTTACGGTGCAGAATTTGCAGGTAATCTAATACCTGCAAACGGCTCTAATTCAACGGTTAAGGTGGATGGCTATATTTCTAAGCCCCTTGCGGCAAGACCTAACCGAAATATGCAGCTGTTTTATGTTAACAACCGCATGGTGCGCACTAAAACTGCCTGTGCCGCTATTGAGGAAGCGTATAAAGGCTCTATTATGGTGGGCAAATTTCCAAGCTGTGTGCTTAATATTACCGTGCCCTTTAATTTTGTTGATGTCAACGTTCATCCTGCCAAAACAGAGGTGCGATTTGCCTCGGAAAAAGAAGTCTTTAACGCTGTTTACTATGCTGTTAAAAATGCCCTTGCCATGGATGATGAACGCCCGACGCAGAATGCGTCAAGAATAATTGAACAAAGAGTTGCAAAGCAGTTTTTCGCCGCTGTTCCCAAACAGGAGCAGCTGCATTTTTCCGAGGTTAAACCTCAGCCTAAAAGCATTTTCGTGCCTGAATCTAAAGACATAAAAGAAGAAAAGCCTTTACGGAATACGAGCTATACAGTCGAAGATGAACCGAGAAAAACTGTATTGAGGTTTGAAACTGCCGCTGAGGGCTTCGGTAATAATATAGAAGAACCTGACCTTGTTTCCGGTGCTCTCTCTAAACCTAAGACTGAAACCGTAGTTGCGCCTGCGGTCGAGCCGGCTATTCAAAAGACGAAAAAGGCTGAAGAAATAATCATAACCGAAGAAAAGCCGGAAGAAATCCGTGTTATCGGCGAGCTTTTCTCAACCTATATTCTCATCGAATCAGGCTCTGAATTGTTGTTGATTGATAAGCATGCGGCACATGAACGCATAATATATGAAACTCTCAAGGAGCAACATTCTTCACCCGAATCACAGCTTTTGATTGCACCTGTTGCAGTTGCATTGAGCCGTGACGAATATTCCGCAGTGCTCAGCAATTTAGATTTGCTTTCCGATGCAGGCTTTGCCGTTGAAGATTTCGGCAACGGCACGGTTTTGCTCAGCGAATATCCTTACATATTGGAGGGCACTGATTTAAAGGCTCAGCTCACGGAAATTGCAGGATATTTGGCTAAGAATATCCGTGAAATTACCACGGAGAAGCTGGATTGGATTTATCATTCATCCGCTTGCCGTGCCGCAGTCAAGGCAGGGGATAAGACAAGCGCTTACGAGCTGCAAAAGTTTGCAGAAAAGGTGCTTTCAATGCCTGATATCCGATATTGCCCACATGGCAGGCCTGTTGTTGCTAAGCTTACAAAGCGTGATGTTGAGCGTCTTTTCGGGAGGGCTTGAGCCATGTGCAAAAAAATCCCTCTGATTGTTGTGGCAGGTCCTACCGCTTCGGGCAAAACTGCTTTGGGTGTTGAGCTTGCCCTGCGTTTAGGCGGCGAGGTTGTTTCCGCCGATTCTATGCAGATTTATATAGGTATGGATATTGCAAGCGCTATGCCCACAGCCGATGAAATGCAGGGTGTTCCTCATCATATGCTCGGCTTTTTAAGTCAGGGCGAGCGTTACAGCGTTGCCGCTTATTGCCGGGATGCAAAAAAATGTATTGATGATATTATAAGCCGAGGCAAGCTGCCTATTGTTGTAGGCGGCACGGGACTTTATATAAATTCACTAATTGATAATATAGAATATACTCAGGGCGAAACAGATTTAAACATCCGAAAATCTCTCAATGAAAAGCTTGAAAATCAGGGCATAGGCGCCTTGCTTGAAGAGCTGAAAAAAGTTGATCCGGATAGTGCCGGGCGCTTGCATGAGAACGACGCCAAGCGCATAATCCGTGCCTTGGAGTTTTATTATCAGTACGGCACTACTATCACTCAGCAGGCGGCAGACTCTAAACTCAATCCGTCGCCTTATAATGCTTTTATAATCGGACTTAAAGCCGCTGACCGTGAGTATTTGTATAATCTGATAAATATGCGCGTGGATATCATGGTTCAAAAGGGCTTGATTGAAGAAGCTCAAAAATGCCTTGCAGACCCAAAGACTACGGCGGCTCAGGCTATAGGACATAAGGAGCTTTTGCCCTATTTCAACGGAGAAGTTACTCTTGAGCAGGCGCTTGAGCATCTGAAACAGCAAACACGGCGCTATGCAAAGCGTCAGCTTACATGGTTCGGCAGAGATGAGCGTGTTAATTGGCTGATGATTGACGAATATGAAGAAAAAGAACAGCTTTTTTCTCAAGCAGAGAAGCTGTGCAAAGAATTTTTAAAAGGGGAGGCAGGCTAAAGTGGATGAAAGCAAAAAGGCGATGCTGAAAAAAATAGGCGTAACCGCATTGGCGCTCTTTTTCATTTTTTATGTTGTGCGTGAGGTTTACCGAATTTCCTTTGATAAGGTTGAAACGGTCATGGCTGTTGAAACTCAGGTTAATAACAGCCTGTTCACAAAAGGCTTTTTCATAAGGGAAGAGGAGTATATCATCAATTCCGCAAGCGGCACGGTTGTGCCCGTTGCCGAGGACGGTAAAAAAGTTTCAGGCGGCGATGCCGTTGCCATGGTGTTTGGCGATGACCAATCTGTTAACTGCTATATGCGTGCTCAAACTTTGAAAGAAGAGCTTGAACGCTACAAAAAGCTCAATTCAATAACTCCCTCGTCTGCAATAGATAAAGATGGGCTTGATTCGGCTATTGATGTCTCTGTATCCGATTTGGCGGATGCTATTAATTCGGGAGATTTAGATTCACTCAGCTCCTATTATGCCTCTCTGCGTGATTCAATAACAAAAAAACAGCTCATGTTAGGCGAGGATATTAATTTCCAAAGCATTATTGACGGCATAAATAATGAGCTTGAAATGATTGAAAAACAAAAAATTTCTTATCAGACAATAAGCGCAAGCGGTTCGGGTTATTATATAGCGGAGGTTGACGGGTATGAATCGACCTTCGATTATTCTCAGGTTAAGAGCATTACGCCTGAGCAGGCAGACGCCCTTTTCAACCAACAAAAGGCAGAAGTGCCGGAAAATGTTATGGGTAAGCTTGTAACGGGCTTTAATTGGTATATTGTTTGTAAGCTTGAAATTAAAGATATTGCCGACCTTTCTCCTGGTTCAAAGGTTACTGTTGATTTTCCCTATTCCTCTACGCTTCCCCTTGAAGCGTGGGTAGATGCAATCAATGTTTCCGGCGCAGATACCGCCGCAGTTGTGCTGCGCTGTAATATGATGAATGAAGAGCTTGCCAATATGAGAGAAGAAGATATTGAAATTATTTTTAACTCTGTAACCGGCTTCAAAATCCCTGTCGAGGCTGTCCGAGAGGATGAGGATAGGGCGGATAAAGGAACAGAAAATGAAGGCACAAAGTATTACGGAGTTTATGTTTTGCGCTCGAATACAGTTACCTTCAAAAAAATAAATATAATCTGGTCTGATGAAAATTATGTTATCTGTGCCGATGATGAAATAAAAATCTATGACCAGGTAGTTGTAAAGGGGAAGAATTTAAGTGACGGAAAAGCAATTAATTGATAAAGAGCGATTTGCGGATATTGAGTATAACCTCAGCGTAATAAGAGAGCGCATTGCCGCTGCGGCTGAAAAAAACGGCAGAAGGCCTGAAGATGTGCAGCTTATGGCGGTTACAAAAACTGTTGCGCCTGAGTATATTAATCATGCAATAGCCTGCGGCATAGACTTAATAGGAGAAAACAAGGTTCAGGAATATTTGGGCAAAAAGCCTTTCCTCACACCTTGTGAGGCTCATCTTATCGGACATCTGCAAACCAATAAGGTCAGGCAAATTGTGGGTGAGGTCAGCATGATTCAGTCTGTTGACAGCGTTCGTCTTGCTAAAGAAATAGGCAAGCGTTCTTTAATGGCAGGTGTAACAACCGAGGTTTTGGCTGAGATTAATGTTGGCGGAGAAGAGAGCAAAAGCGGAATTGAGTGGGATGCTGCGCCGGAAATTATTGACGAAATTTCTCAAATTGAGGGAATAAAACTGCGTGGCTTGATGTCAATACCGCCTATTTGCGAAAATTCTGCGGAAGTTAGGCGCTTTTTTTCAAAAATGAGCCGTTTGTTTGTTGACATTCAGTCAAAAAAATTAGATAATAGTATTAATATACTGTCAATGGGTATGTCGTCCGATTATGAGGATGCCATACTTGAGGGAGCAACTCTTGTCAGAGTAGGCAGCTCCATATTCGGCAGGCGTATATATTAAATCGGGATAGTATAATATAATGGAGGATACAGTAATGAGTTTCAAAGACAAAATCGGTAAGTTTGTAAAAATTAACGAGGGCGATTATTACGACGATATAGATAGCGAAGAATTTGATGATTATTATGACGAAGAGGTCAAGGAGCAGGATGTTCCCGTTACTAAGAAATCTGCTTTTTCCGGCGGCTTCCGTCAGCCTGAGAAAAACAGAAGCAATGTTGTGGATTTTGATGCACAGTCGCAGCAGAAAGTTAAGCCTCAGGTGGTGCTCGCAAAGCCTGTTACACACAATGATTCAAAGGATATTGCTGACCACATCAATCAGCGCCATATGGTTATACTCAATTTAGAGGCAACCAGCAAAGAAACAGCCCGTAGAATTTACGATTTTATTACCGGCGTAGCATATGCAAACAGAGGCAATGTTCGCAAGATTGCAAACAGCACCTTTGTTATTGTGCCTTACGGCTACGATTTCGGCGGCGAGCTTTTAGACAGCATTGAAAACGAAGGCATTTATTTCGGTTAATTAGATTACTAATATAACTTTTGGAAATTTGGAGGAAATATTCATGTTGACACCTGCACAAATCAGAGCACACGAGTTCCAATCAGCCGGCAAAGGCAATTACCGTTCAATAGATGTTGATGAGTTTATGGGCGAGGTTGCCGGCGCTATAGAGGCTCTCAATCAGGAGAAAAACGAATACATAAGACGCATTAACGCTCTTACCGAAAAGGTTGAAAGCTACCAGAAGGAAGAGAGCAATATCAGCGCCGCTTTGCTTACTGCACAAAAAATGTCATCAAGCATCACAGCGGAAGCTAACGCAAGCGCTCAGGCTATGCTTGACGAGGCGACACAAAAGTCGGAAGCTATGGTTAGGGAAGCTACTGCAAAATCAACAGCAATGCTCGAAGAAGCTGAGATGAGATCTGCCGCAATGATAGAGCAGGCAACAGCTGATGCGGATAATAAAATTAGCGAAGCTGCAGCTTCCGCAGAGCAGCAGCTTGCTGCGGCTGATGCAGCTGTACGGGATAAAATGCTCAAGGCAGACAGCTATTATAAAGAAAAGGTAGCTGCGGCAGATTCAAAAAGCGCAGCGCTTATTGACCAAGCAACTGAGAAAGCTGCCGAAATCAGCAAAAAATCAGAAATCGATCAGCTTGAGCAGAATAAAATACTCGAAATGCTCAAAGCGGAAGTTAATAGTTTCCGCACAAGCCTCATTTCCTCCTATTCAAAGCATATTGAGCTGATTAAGGAAATTCCGGCTCTTGCCGCTGAAGAAGTTGCTGCAGCTGTTGCAGCTCAGCCTCAGGCAGAAGTTGCCGAAGAGCCTGCTGTTCAGGTTGAAGAGGCAGCAGAAGAGCCCGCTAAGGAAGAGACTGTTGAAGCAGAAGAAACCGAGAAGATTGAAGAAACTGTAGAAGACGATGAAGAAGAAACAGTCGTTGAAGCTGAAGAGGATGAAGAAGTCGAAGAGCTTGAAGAAGAATCTGATGCAGTCGAAAAATCTGTTGCAGAAGAAGTGAAATCATCTGAAGATGCAGAAGAAATTGAAGAATCAGACGACGAAGATGATAGCGATGACGACGAAGATGACGAAGATGACGAAGATGACAGAGATGACGATTTTGACGACATCTTCTCAGGCGATGATGAATCTGATGACGATGCGGAAAATATGATAAATTCTTTGTTTGAAGATTATGATGAGGACGAAGATAAGGGCTTCAGCATTGCAGAAGAGCTTGCGGACGGCGAAGATTTCACCGATTATGAAGTAGAAGATGTTGAAGTTGTTGATTCCGCTACCAATGTTTCCAAAAACGGAACAGTTTATGAGGTAGTAGATGATATTGACGAAGAGGACGACGAGGAGGAATCTTTCTTCCGTGGCTTCTTCAAAAAAAAGTAAACGGAGGCTGATTGATGGTTCAGCTTATCTGCTGTATTTGCATTGCCGCAATTACCGCAAGTGACCAGCTGATTAAAATTGCCGTGCTTAACTCAAAGCTTGTTCAAGGCGATACTTTGACTTTGATTAAAGATATTTTACAGCTGAGGTATGTTGAGAATACGGGCGCAGCATTTAGCTTGTTTTCGGATAAAACAGAGCTTCTGTCTGTTTTCACTGCCATAATATTGCTTGTGGGTTTTGTGCTGATTTTTACTAATAAAATTAAATCAAAAATTGTGCTGGCAAGCGTAGTAATGCTAATGGGCGGTGGCCTCGGCAACCTGATTGATAGGGTTTACAGGCACTTTGTTGTAGATTATATCGAGGTTCTGTTTGTGGATTTTGCGGTCTTCAATTTTGCGGATTGTTTTGTAACTGTCGGCGAGTTTGTTTTAGTCGGCTATTTAGTTTATGATATAGTCAAGGATTTCAAAAAAGGCAGGCTTAACGGTAATGGAAAATAAGCGTGTCCTCTGCTTTACTGTTGAAAGCGGCGACGAGGGCGAACGGCTTGATAAAGCGATTTGTGCTTTTGCGCCGGAGCTTTCCCGAAGCTTTGTGCAAAAGGTGCTTGAGAACGGTTTGGTTACTGTTAATGGCAAGCCGAAAAAAAAGAGCTATTTAACTCAGCGCTCGGACGAGATAACCGTTATTGCTCCGGAGCTTCGTGGAATTGAAGCTGTGCCGCAGGATATTCCCTTAGATATTCGGTATGAGGATGAAAGCCTGCTTGTGGTTAATAAACCACGGGGAATGGTTGTCCATCCTGCACCCGGTAATCTCGACGGAACATTGGTGAATGCCCTTTTGCACCACTGTGCGGGTTCTCTTTCGGGTATAAACGGAGTTATAAGACCGGGAATAGTTCACCGCATTGATAAAAACACAAGCGGATTGCTTATAGTTGCCAAAACCGATGAAGCTCATGTCAGCTTAGCTGCGCAAATTGCGGCGCACAGCTTTACAAGAGAGTATAGAGCAGTGGTTCACGGTGGCTTCAAAGATATATCCGGGACGATAGATGCACCTATAGGCCGCAACACTAACGACCGAAAAAAAATGTGTGTAACTCCTACTAATTCAAAGCATGCGGTTACTCATTATGAAGTCTTAGAGAGCTATAAGAATTTTTCCTATATTAAAGTTCGGCTGGAAACGGGTAGAACTCATCAAATCCGCGTCCATATGGCGCATATAGGTCATCCTGTGGCAGGAGATGATGTTTACGGCCCGAAAAACGGTATTTCAATGGGTGGTCAATGCCTGCACGCAGGCTTAATTGGGTTTGAACACCCTAAAACAGGTAGGTATATTGAAGTTTCTTCCGAGTTGCCGGATTATTTTACGGCTTTTTTGGATAAAATTTCAAAGTAGTAATTTTATAAATTTTTAGAATTCGGAGGTGACTGTTTTGGATGCAGCAGCAAAAAAACAGTTAAAAATCAAGGCTAATCAAGTCAGAAAGGGTATAATCGAGGGCGTTTATAATGCTAAATCCGGTCATCCGGGCGGTTCTCTTTCAATAGCCGATGTAATGACATATCTTTATTTTTCTCACATGAATGTAGATCCCAAAAATCCCAAGTGGGAGGGTCGTGACCGTCTTGTTCTCTCAAAGGGTCATACAGCTCCTGCCCTCTATGCCGCACTTGCCCTCAAAGGCTTTTTCTCGGCTGATGAGATTAAAAAGCTTCGCAAACCCGGCGCAATGCTCCAAGGTCATCCCAGTATGAAGAGCACACCTGGTGTTGATATGAGCACAGGCTCACTGGGTCAGGGAATTTCAGCCGCTTGCGGTATGGCTCTTGGCGGAAAGCTTGCCGGTGCTTCCTACAGAGTTTTCGCTATCCTCGGTGATGGCGAAATACAGGAAGGTCAGGTTTGGGAGGCAGCTATGTATGCCTCGGCAAAGGGCTTGGATAATCTTGTTGCTGTTGTTGATAACAACAATCTGCAGATTGACGGTACAGTTTCTTCCGTCAACTCTCCTTATCCTATTCCCGAAAAGTTCAAAGCTTTCGGTTGGAATGTAATCGAAATCTGCGGCAATAATTTTGACGAAATTGACGCCGCTTTTAACGCAGCTAAGAGCTTCAAAGGCAAGCCCACTGCTATTATTGCAAAGACAGTTAAGGGTAAAGGCGTTTCTTTCATGGAAGATAGCTGCGATTGGCACGGCGTTGCACCTAACGCAGAGCAGTACGAAGCAGCTATGGCAGAGCTTGATGAAGAGCTTGCCAAGCTTGAGCAGATGTAATACAAACGAAAGGTAAACGGTATATTTTATACCTTGGTGAATATTATGGCAGATGTAATTAAAACAGCAACCCGTGATGCTTACGGCAAGGCTCTCGTTGAGCTTGGCCAGAAAAATGATAAAGTGCTTGTTCTCGACGCCGACCTCGCAAAGGCAACAAAAACAATCGCTTTCAAAAAGGAATTTCCGGAAAGATTTTTTGATACAGGTATTGCCGAGTGCAATATGATGGGTGTTGCCGCAGGCCTTGCAGCCGTCGGCTATACAGTTTTTGCAAGCTCATTTGCAATGTTTGCCGCAGGCAGAGCCTTCGAACAAATCAGAAACTCTATCGGCTACACACACCTGAATGTTAAAATCGGCGCAACGCATGCAGGTATTTCCGTCGGTGAGGACGGCGCAAGCCATCAGTGCTGTGAAGATATTGCCCTTATGCGCACAATTCCCGGCATGACTGTTATTAACCCTGCTGATGATGTTGAAGCTCGCCTTGCAGTTCTCGCGGCGGCTGAAATGGAAGGCCCCGTATATCTTCGCTTCGGCAGACTTGCAACACCCAGACTTTTTGATGAAAACTATAAGTTTGAAATCGGCAAGGGCGTTGAGCTGAAAGATGGCAATGATGTTACAATTATCGCAACAGGTCTTATGGTTAACGAGGCTCTTATTGCCGCAGAAAACTTAAAGGCAGAGGGCATTAACGCAAGAGTTATCAACATGGCAACTATTAAGCCTATTGATAAGGATATTGTTATTAAAGCGGCTAAAGAAACCGGAGTTATTGTAACAGCCGAGGAGCATAGCGTTATCGGCGGTTTGGGCAGTGCTGTTGCAGATGTTGTCTGCGAAAATTGTCCCGTGCCTGTTATCCGTGTGGGTGTTGAAGATGTATTCGGCGCTTCGGGTCCTGCTGTTGAAATGCTCAAAATTTATGGCCTTACAGCTGAAAATATAGCTCAGAAGGTAAAGACTGCGATTGCGCTCAAGAAATAAGGAGTAACAGCAATGAGTGAAGAAAGGCTCTTTAAAAAAACATTTCTAGGCGGCTTTAACCGTGAGGATGTAATGGCTTATATTGATGAGCTGCTAACTGAGCTTAAAAAAGCCGAAGAGGAAAATGAGCGCATGGCTTCCCGTATTTCGGAACTTGAGAGGAAGCTTGACGAGTATGAGGCTCAGGCGGCAGTTTTGGCCGCTAAGCCCTCAGGGGATGCCGAAGTGCTTGATAATCCCGCAGATGTTTTATCGCAGGTGGATAGAATTTTACAGAGCTATCTAAACAAAGAAGAATAATTTATACTCTATGGAGGTATCAACGCCGTGCGCAGGTATTGTGCATGGCGTTGTGCAGTGTAAAATGGCAGAATATGCAATAGATACTAATGATATTCCGGCTTTTGTCCCAACTCTTAAAGCCGGCGACAGAGTGCTTTTGAGCGGCACGGTTTATACGGCTCGTGATGCCGCACATAAGCGAATAGTTGAGCTCATGCGCAGCGGAGGGGAATTGCCCTTTGATTTGCAGGGCGCGGCAATTTATTATGCAGGGCCTACCCCTGCGCCCCCGGGCTTGCCTATAGGCAGCTGCGGCCCTACCACATCCTCCCGTATGGATCCGTATGCACCCTTGCTCTTGGATAAAGGGCTTGCCGCTATGATAGGTAAAGGCCCTCGCAATGCTCAGGTTATTGATGCTATCGTCAGAAACAAGGCGGTTTACCTCTGTGCTATCGGCGGAGCGGGCGCTCTTGCGGCGCAGTGTATAACAGAGTGTGAAGTTATTGCCTTTGACGATTTGGGATGCGAAAGCGTAAAACGCCTCACTTTTGATGATTTTCCGCTTATTGTTGGAATTGACTGCAGCGGCAATACTCTGTTTGCTTAAAACTGAATAGTACAAATAAAAAAGGGGGCTGTAAAAAAACAGCCCTAATAAAAAATCGACTGCAAGAAATCCGAAAAGGATATGATTGCAGTCTTTTTTGTGGTATAATTGCAAATATAACCAACGAGTACATTATACACCATATCAATTAAAATTACCACTGGAAATTTCAAAAAAAATAAAAATTTCCGATCCGGTATATACATTCTGTGAGGTTTTTGATAATATTGATCTAAATAAAAATCTTGCCGTTAAGGAAAGCAGGACAGGTCGTAAAAGAGATGATAGTGAAATCTTGCTGAAAGTAATACTGTTTGCATTTATGGAATTTGGCTATACGTCAACAAGAGAAATAGAAAAGCTTTGTAATAATGATATTAGATTTATGTGGCTTTTGCAGGATAACCCTGCACCAAGTCATATGACAATGGATAACTTTATGAAGGACTATCTTGCCGACTGTATTGAAGATATTTTAGATGAAATCAATTCATATATCTTTGAAATTGAAAATGTTGATTTATCACATATCTACATAGACGGAACAAAGATAGCGGCTAATGCGAATAAGTATAGCTGGGTATGGAAGAAAAGCAGTCTTAAACAAAAGCAAAATACATTTAACAAAATTACTGCTTTGCTTCAAGAAATCAATGCCTCTCTAATATATCAAGATGTTGAATTTGAAATTCGCACAGAATATCCAATAGAGTATATGGAATTGATAATTGACAGATATATTAAGCTTTTCGATATTCAACCCGAATGTATTGTCAGAGGCAGAGGACATCACAAAACAGCAGAACAACGAACCTATGACAAGCTTGTTGAATATACGGAGAAGCTAAAGAAATATGCAGTTCATATTAACATCTGTGGTGACAACAGAAACAGCTATTCTAAAACAGACAATGACGCAACATTTTTCAGAATGAAAAGAGACTATATGGGTAATGACCAATTGCTGCCGGGATACAACATTCAGCTTGGTGTATGTGATGAATATATTGCAGTGGCAGACGTAAAGCAATACGCATCGGATATGGATTGCTTTATTCCGCTTATGGAAAAATTCAAAAATATATATGGCTTCTATCCAAAATATCCTGTTGCAGATGCAGGATATGGTTCTTTCAATAATTATCTATACTGTGAAGAACACGGTATGGAGAAATATATGAAATTCACAATGTTTGAAAAAGAAAGCAAGGATGAAAAATACCGTGACAATCCATACAGAGCAGTGAATTTCCCTATCAATGAAAACGACAAACCTGTTTGTCCAAACGGAAAAGAATTTAACTTCCTTTACACAAGACCTGTAAAGGGAAACAAATATGGAAGAACGGAAGAGCTTTATCAATGTGAGGACTACACAAATTGCAATCGCAAAGAACAATGCTGTAAAGCCAAAGGCAATAGAATTATCAGGCTCAATGAAGAATTAACAATCGTTCATCAAGAGGTACTTAGTAATCTCAACAGCACAAAGGGTGCATTACTTCGTATGAACAGAAGCATACAAGCCGAAGGTGCATTTGGAGCAATCAAATGGAACAAAGCCTATACAAGAGCCAAAAGGAGAGGCTCAAAAGGCATAAATTTAGAAATTTTGATGATTTGCTGTGGTTTTAATCTGCACAAATACCATTTGAAAAGCCAATCACAAAAACCAGCGGCATAAGCAAAACTAAAAGTTTTCAACATCAAAGGTGTAAAACTCAAAACCTTTTTGAGTTATGCCCAAATTTTCAACATTTGTCATACTTTTCCACATTTTCAATCAAATACAGGCAAAAAAATCACCGGGACTCACTTTTTCGTGAATCCCGGATTTTCGTTAGGCCGTTTTTTATACAGCCCCTTTACCGTCTTTATCCGCAAAATTAGATATAACGTCTTTCATAATAGAAATCTCTGATTTCCATGCTTCTCGTGTTGTAGTGAGAGCTTCGCCATGATACCTCTCACAAAGCAAGCCAAATATTGAATTGTCATCAGAGTTTAAGAATGTCAAAAACTGCTGTTATATAAACATCGGTTCATGAGATATCTCCTTTGATTGAAATAAATAATAAATTCTATATTATCCAAAATTATATTATTCAAATTTCAAATGGGCATATTTATGAACAAACATTTTGTTGTACCAATTCAATATTAGCACAGTCTCCATCATTGTTTTTTTTGCTATATAATCTTAACTACGGAAAAAGTTTTTAAAAACTTTCAAGCAAAGCAATAACCGCTTTCTTTTGTGTGTGATTTAGTCTGTTCCAATTATCAAGTAAAATTTTTTGGTCGTTTGTTAAACTAACAGGTTCGTTGTTATAATTGAAAAATTGAGCCAAGGAAATATTATAGGCACTACAAATTTTTTCAAGGGAGGGGATAGACGGATATATTTCTTTTCTGAACCAGGATGATATTGTAGTTTGTGCTATTCCTGATTCCTCTGACAAGCGATATTCACTCCAGCCACGTTCAAGTCGTAGCTGTAAGATGCGTTCTAAGACAGTCATGGTTGTTACACCTCTTTCTTTCGTAAATTATATACGAAAAAGTGTTGACTTTTAATAATTATAATAGTAATATATAATACGAAAATAATTATTAAATATGCTTTGTTGGAGCATTAGAAAGGTGAACGTTATGAAAAAAGTTTGTATGTTATTTTTGAGTATTTTGTTGGCTGTTTCTATGAGTTCATGTTCGGCTGAACAAAAAGCAGAAAAGAACGCACTGGAAGTTGTTAAAACTTACATAGAGGCACTCGAAGAATTTGATACTGAGAAGCAACAAGAATGTATGGATCCGAGCCTTACTTCTTTTTCAGAGGGATTGGTCAATTCAGTTGGAGATTTATTCGGTATCTCTGGAGCCTATGATATGTCTAACGGTGCGGCAGGACTTTTAGGTTCGCTTTCACAGCAGGCACTTGATGTGGAAATCGAGTATAATTATAAGAAATTGTTAGAAAGCGACTTGTCTGAAAATAACGGAACTATAACAGTTCAATATGAACTTGTGGTAAAAAATAATGAAAGTGGCGAAAAAGCTAAACAGAATATTTCCTGGACTTTCTATATGGTCAACAAAGATTCTGAGTGGTATATTCAGCATTATGATGATCCCCAGGCGGTTCTCTCAAAAGAGGAGCAAAAAGCTAAGGATGAATATAATTCTGTTGGTACAGTGGTTCAAGGAATACATAATGGTTCAAATTTTTCAGAAGATTTAGCATGGATAGAGTGTGAAGAAGATTCTGAGAGAAGATATTATTGTGTAGATAAGTCTGGTACTATTGTTTTTGAACTTGAACCTGATTATAAGCCTAGAAGTGCTTATAACAGAACTTCAGAAATAGAAGAAAGTTTTTTCAAAAACGGAACGAGTCTTGTGGTCTATAAAGAAAACACCGAGGAAGAAACATGGTGTATTATAGATAACACAGGCAAAATTGTTAAACGATTAGTTGAAGGTGACACAGCACTTGAAGCTACAATGGCAGCAGACGGGAATTATATTGTAACAGGATATTTTGAAAGTATAAACGGAAACGAAAGAAAATACGGTTTGATGAATTCTAAAGGCGAGTATCTTATTCCGCTTTCAGCAGAGATAAGCGAAATACGATATCGCGGAAGTGATGTCTATTTGGTTAGAGGATATATGGGAGGCATAAAAGAGAGTTTTTATAATGCAAAAGTTAAGAAAACCATTTCTTCAGCAGATGATTATGATATCGGTGCTGCTATCGGATGTGGGGTAGGCACTTTTACAGAAGGATACGGGATATTTTTAAGTAAGATTGTTGAGGAAGATGTAAGTTACCAAATTTCCAGTCTTTCAGCGGTAGATGGAAGCACGAGAAAGTTATTTACACCTTTTAATGGTAAAGGTGATTATGAGTACGGCGTTCTTTCAAACGGTTTGATTTATGTTGAAGATACTGATTACGGAGCTACAGAGAAAGGATTTTTCGACATTAAGGGAAACCTTATAATTGATTTAAGTCAATATGAAAATGTTTATGGTCTGGGAAACTACGGTATGCCGTACTTTATTGATGGATATTGTGCTTTAAAAATAAATGGTTTTTGCTTGTTTATTGATACTAAAGGTAATGAGATTATTGAGCCTTTTAAAATTAACGGAGAGATGACACTTAGTGACGGTATTCTAAGAACACCGCAGGAGAACGGAGTTGTTTTTTATGATATGCAGGGTAATAAACTTAGTGGTATAGATGATAGTGCTACGAGTTTCTCTTGTGAACGAGCAAAAATAGAAACGGACGATGGAATTCATTACATTGACAAAACAGGAAAAGTAATATTTTAATTAAACGGTCTTTATCTTTTAAAAAATGAGAGGAGTTTTATTTATGTTTTGTCCTAATTGCGGAAAAGAAGTGTCTGCCGACAACGCTTTTTGCAGTGGTTGCGGGGGCTCTTTGAAAAATCAGCCGACTCAAACTGCGCACAAAATTGATCAAAGACACTCAGTACCTAAATGTACGTGTTGTGGATATGTAGGAGAGTGGAAACCTGCACCGATACTCAGACCGTTGGATTATATTTTAGGTATAGTATTTATGTTTTTAGGTATTGCTCCCGGTATTATTTATCTTGTGGTTGTAGCTGCCAATCGTTCAAAACCGGAAAACCGTGAAAAAATTTGTCCCAATTGTAATGCCAAAAACTTGTGGACGTTCATTTATTAAAAGCAAAAGGGGCTGTAAAAAAACAGCCCTAATAAAAAATCGACTGTAAGAAATCCGAAAAGGATATGCTTGCAGTCTTTTTTGTGGTATAATTGAGTTGTGAAAAACAAATATAACCAACGAGTACATTGTACACCATATCAATTAAAATTACCACTGGAAATTTCAAAAAAAATAAAATTTCCGATCCGGTATATACATTCTGTGAGGACTGCACAAATTGCAATCACAAAGAACAATGCTGTAAAGCCAAAGGCAATAGAATTATCAGGCTCAACGAAGAATTAACACTCGTTCATCAAGAGGTACTTAGTAATCTCAACAGCACAAAGGGTGCATTACTTCGTATGAACAGAAGTATACAAGCCGAAGGTGCGTTTGGAGCAATCAAATGGAACAAACCCTATACAAGAGCCAAAAGAAGAGGCTCAAAAGGCATAAATTTAGAAATTTTGATGATTTGCTGTGGTTTTAATCTGCACAAATACCATTTGAAAAGCCAACCACAAAAACGAGCGGCATAAGCAAAACTAAAAAGTTTTCAACATCAAAGGTGTAAAACTCAACACCTTTTTGAGTTATACCCAAATTTTCAACATTTGTCATACTTTTCCACAATTTCAATCAAATACAGGTAAAAAAATCACCGGGACTCACTTTTTCGTGAATCCCGGATTTTCGTTAGGCCGTTTTTTTACAGCCCCTAGCTTTTTTGCTTTTTATGGGTTATGCCTTGGAGTAGTAGGTGTTTTTGAGCTCGTCGTAAATCTTTGCATTTGCCTTTGTAACAGTTGCGTTATTTGCTGCAACAGCGTACTTATCTGTTGCGTATGCTGCTTCAAGCTCTTTTGTAAGGGATTCGTTAGCCAAAGTGTTGCCGATTGAAATCTGCCAATAGGGTTTTGTGAATGCCTTTTCAAAATACATTACATGGAAGCCGTAGCTGGTTTCAACGATGTCTATATCGCCTTCCTTGCGGTTGGGATCAAGAGCCCATTCTTCAAATTCCTTAACATACTGACCGCGGCCAACATATTCGTAAAGACCGCCTTTTGAGCTGGAGCCTGTGTCGGCGCTTTCTGCTTCAACAAGCTCAAGGAATGTTGCAAGCTTGTCGGCACTTTCGTTAATCTTTTTAAGAGCTGCTTCTGCGGCTGCTTTCTGCTTCTTGCTCTCTGCTTCCTTATCTGTTGCTTCTTCGTCTATCTGGTAAAGAATATGGCGAACATTTACGGGGAGGGTATCGTCATCTCTGTAAGCGGGTTTGAGCATGTAGAATATATAGTATGTGCCGTTTTCTTCAAACATTTTCTTCTCGTTTACTGCTGCCTTGTCGCCGTAGAGCCAATCTAAGATATCTTCGCTGAAGTTGGAGGATACTGTTGAATAAGTGACATACCGGCTGAGAGTGGTCTGGCTGTCGGAGTAATCGTTGCTTTCTTTCTGAGCTTCTGTTGCATATTCTTCAGCAAGAGCAACGAAGGTCTTTTCGTCTTCGATTTTGCCGAACATTTCGTCAGCCTTTTTCTTAGCTTCTGCCTCAGCTTTCTCGTTAGCTGCTTCCTTTTCTTCATCTGTTGCGTCTTCGGCAAGGTCAGCAGTTTCAGGGCTGATTGTGAACATACGGAAGTCTACGCAGTTGTAGGATTTGGGATCCTTATTATAAATTTCTTCGAGCTTAGCCAGGTCGTAGCCGTCTGCTCTTGTTTCGATAAGGTAGTTAGCATATTCGGTAGCAAGTGTTTCACGCTCTACAATCTCAAGGAACTTGCTTTCGCTCATGCCCTTGCCGTAGTAGTTGCGCAGATATTTGCCCAGAGAAATGGCGCCGCCGTTCTGCTCGGCAGATTCAGCGATGCTGTCACGAAGCTGCTGAAGCTGATCTTCAACCTCTGCCTTAGCCTCTGCACTAACTTCAAAATCAGCTTCTTTAGCCATATCGGAAAGTACGATGTTCTTCTGCAAGTTTACAATTGCGGCATGTTCAAAATACTGCTTCCATGTAGCTTTTGAGCCATCTTCAAGTGCATAATCATCATAAGGATAGGTCTGGTCTTCGGGAAGCTTGTTGTAATCATAGCCTGTGTAGGAATAGCCGTAGCCCTGACCGTAGTAGTTGTCATATTCGTAAGCCATGCCGTAAACCTGGTTGTGAAGTGATTTGTAATAGTATTCATATTCTACAACGGAATACTTTTCGCCGCTTACGGTTTCAAAAGATTTCATTCTCTCAAAAACACCGAAGACGTAGCAAGCATAGCCTGCAATAGCAATAACGATTGCAGCTGCGACAATGATGCCGACGGTGGCCTTGACCTTTTTACTAATTTTAGGTGCAGATAATCTGTGAGATTTCTTGCTGTTCATTTTGGAGGCTTTTGCAAGGCGAGCCTTGCGTTCCTCACGATAGTCGTTAGAGGTTTTCTGGGTTGCCATGTTATCATCCTTTTCGATTAATGATGTTTAGTTGAAACAAACTAATACATTGATTATATACTATCTTTTAAAAATATACAAGCATTAAATTAAATATTACACGCTTTATTGTGATTATTTACATATTTATTAAAACTTTGCAATAATTTAAGCAGGCATTCCGGCCTGTGAGGTAAAATGCCTGCTCATTCTGATTATGCGGAGAATTATTCTTTTATGCTTTCTGCTATGCCCTTTGCAAGGCCTGCTATGCCTTGAATTTCCGAAGGAATAATGATTTTCGTTGCCTGACCGTCAGCAGCCTTTTCAAAGGCATCGAGGCTGCGGATTGTGAGGAAAGCCTGACCGGGATTGGATTCATTGATAAGTGTGATTGCCTTTGCCCGTGCTTCTTCAACTGCTAAAATAGCCTGTGCCTCACCTTCAGATTCACGAATCTTAGCTTCCTTAATAGCTTCGGCTCTGAGAATTGCGCTTTGCTTGTCGGCTTCTGCGGCGAGGATTTTGGATTCTTTCATACCTTCTGCAACAAGAACCTGGCTTGCTTTTTCGCCTTCTGCCTTAAGTATTGCTTCACGGCGCTCACGCTCAGCCTTCATCTGCTTTTCCATAGCGTCCTGAATTTCTTTTGGCGGAAGAATATTTTTAAGCTCAACTCTGTTTACTTTAATACCCCAAGCATCTGTTGCCTCGTCAAGTATGCCGCGGATTTTTGCGTTGATTGTATCGCGAGAGGTGAGCGTATGGTCAAGCTCAAGCTCACCGATGATGTTACGCAATGTGGTGGCAGTAAGGTTTTCAATAGCGGAAAGAGGTCTTTCAACACCGTAGCAGTAGAGCTTCGGGTCAGTAATCTGGTAGAAAACAACCGTGTCTATCTGCATTGTTACATTATCCTTTGTAATAACGGGCTGAGGCGGGAAATCCACAACCTGCTCTTTTAAGGAAACGATTTTTGCTATTCTTTCAAAAAGGGGGATTTTGAAATGAATACCTGTTTGCCATGTGCCTTGGTAAGCTCCTAAACGCTCAACAACATAGGCTTTGGATTGGGGAACGATTTTGATGTTGAGAATGACAACGATGATTGCGATTAGGACTAAGCCTAAAATGATGTATAACATAATGTCCTCCTGTAAAATGTTTAATTCGGTTTATTCTGTCTTTTCTACGATTAGTTTTACACCTTCGATTTTTTGCACTTTTACAGTTGCTCCCTTTGGGATAATGCTGCCCTCGAAAGAACGGGCAGTCCATTCCATGCCCTTAATTCGAACAGCACCGCTTTCATGTAAATTATCGATTTCCTGTGTTACAATTCCTTTTTCGCCTATAAATCTGTCAGCGTTAGTGGGGGAGTATTTGAGCCCCGTAAACCTTTTCACAAAGGGTCTTGTCGCTATGAGCGTAACAAGGGAAACTGCAACAAAAATACCGATTTGAACAGGCAAAGCTGCTTGACAAAGGGCGGAAATCGTTGCCGCTAACGCACCGACAGCAAACCAAATTGTAACCATTTGGAATGTAAAGGCTTCAATAATTATGAACGCTATAAGTGCGGCTATCCAAACGAAAACCACATTATCACCTCCTTTGACTGTATCATATCACATCTAAGGAGACTTTGCAATTTTTTTAGCAGAAAAATTGGAACATAATGTGCTTGAAAATAATTTTCACACTACCTGTTGCGGTTTTAGTGCTGATATCCACTTGCGCTTGTATGTCTTTTCAGTGTAAATAATTTGTGAACACATACGAAAAATGCCGTTAGAATACGGTGTAAAGTGAAAGGGAAATATGCTCTGCAATTCCGCCAAGCTCAGCTGCTAATTGTGCAAAGTTTTTCTCTTTTTCTTCCTCGCTTATATAGCCGAGCTCCTCGATGGCGGTTTCAATGGGGTCTAAATGGCTGTGAGCTAAAAAAAGCGAAAACCAGTTCATTTGTTTTTTCCATTCCGTTTGCAGGGTTTCTATGCTTTGTGTGCCGCTATATACCTCCTTGGTCAGCTCAACTAAGTTTTCTGCTTTTACGGTTATGATTTTAGTTGACGCTAAAGCAAGCAGGAAAACAGCAATCAGAATTATTGCCGCGGTTATGCCTCTTTTCATTGGTCTTTCTCCTTTTCGATGGCTTTGCTGAATCCGTTTTTACTGTATGTGAGCATCATGATGTCCTTTGCGTCTTTGCCTATGCTTTTCAAGTGCTTTTTCAGCAGACTTTCGCTCAAATTTGCTTTTGGCAGAGCCTTGCGCAGTATTTTGCCGTCGCATATAACAAGATGAGGCAAGCCTTCGTCTGTCGGCACCTTTGCGGCTTGTCCGGCGGTTAAAGGCATATATTCGGGTTTGAGCATAACGCTGATTGTGCCGTTGGTTTCAATAATTGCGTATTCTACTTGGCTCAGTTCAAAAATATCCTTCTGGCGCAGGGCTGACAGTAAATCCTGTATAGTCAATCTCAGTGCTTTCATTTTCTTTTGGTCTATTTTTCCGTCGTTTACTATTATTGCAGGGTGTCCGTCAAAAGCTTCACGGAATTTGCCGAAACGCATAGAAAGCACAGAGGTTATAATAGATAAGCTTACAAGGGTGAGAACGGCAAAGATGCAGTTTGCAAGCGGCAAATCCGAATCTAACATAGGGCTTGCGGCAACCTCCGAGAGAAGAATGGTAACAACAAGTTCAGTTGGCTGCATTTCGCCGATTTGCCGTTTACCCATAAGCCTGACGGAAACAATGGCAAGTAAAAAAAGAATAAACACTCTTATCAGTAAAGTTGTCATTTTTCAAAACTCCTCAAAAGTGAATTTATAGCTATAATTAAATTATGTTCAAAATATTGACCGAAAGAAATGAAAATGATATATTTTATAAAATGAGGTGATTTATTTGCAGAAGTATTCTCTCGGTTTTGATATCGGCGGCACTAAATGTGCTGTCGTGTTGGGTAAAGGTGAAATACCTAAAGAGCCTGACGGAGGCTTTATTATAGATAAGCTTCGCTTTGATACAGTGCAAAGCCGTGGCTGGCAGATAATTGTTGAAGAGCTTCTCTCATCGGCTGAAGAGGTTTTAAGGCGCAATAATGTGTCTGCCGAGCAGGTTATAGGCTGCGGCATCAGCTGCGGCGGACCTTTGGACAGCAAAAAGGGCGTTATAATGTGTCCTCCGAATTTGCCTGATTGGGATAATGTGCCTCTTGCAGAAATAACCGAAAAGCGTTTGGGTATAAAAACTTGCTTGCAAAACGACGCAAATGCCTGCGCTCTTGCGGAATGGCGTTTCGGAGCAGGCAGAGGAACGAAAAATATGGTGTTTCTCACCTTCGGCACGGGTATGGGAGCAGGCCTGATTTTAAATGGCAGGCTCTACACCGGCGCAAACGATATGGCAGGAGAAGTGGGTCATATCCGCCTGAGTGAAACAGGGCCCGTGGGATACGGTAAATCAGGCTCTTTTGAGGGCTATTGCAGCGGCGGAGGAATTGCAAGGCTTGCAAAGGATGTTGCTCTGAAAAAGCTGAAAAGCGGTGTGATACCCTCATTTTGCCCCGATGAAGCTCACCTTGATAGTATAACCGCTAAATCTGTTGCCCTTGCCGCCGCACAGGGCGATGAAACAGCTGTTGAAGTTTATAATATTTGCGGCGAAAATCTCGGCAGAGGCTTGGCTGTTATAGTTGATATTCTTAACCCTGAGGCAATAGTTATAGGCAGCATATATGAGCGTTCGTCTGCCTTGCTTAAGGAAAAAATGACAGAAAAACTCCATGAAGAGGCCTTATCGCAAGCGGCCGGTGTTTGCAGAATTTTGCCTGCTCAGTTGGGCGATTCTATAGGCGATTATGCCGCCTTAGGCGTTGCATTTATGAATGAATAAAGGAAAAGAGGCGTCCTAAATGAACTCTAAACAGCATTTTGATAAGCTTTTTGTGCGCTATCCGGCCCTTGAGGCGTGCAGAACGGAAATAAACTCAGCGTATAATATTCTCTGCGGTTGCTATAAAAACGGCGGTAAGGTTCTGGCTTGCGGAAACGGAGGCAGTGCCGCCGATGCTGATCATATAGTAGGCGAACTTATGAAAGGCTTTTTGCTTAGCCGCAAAATCAAAGAAAAGGCAGTAAACGGCGATGACGAAATCCTTTCTGGTTTGCAGAATGCCTTGCCTGCAATTTCTTTAAATGCTCATTCTGCGCTGCTTTCGGCGTTTTCAAATGATTTGCAATTTGAAAATGTATATGCACAGCAGGTTTGGGGCTACGGTGAGAAAAACGATGTTCTCATAGCCTTGAGCACCTCAGGAAATTCCCTTAGTGTTGTTAATGCAGTCCGTGCGGCAAATGCCAAAGGCATCAAAAGCGTAGCTATAACAGGCGGCAGAGATAGCAATCTGGAAAAATTTTCTACAGTTTGTATAAAATTACCCGAAACAGAAACCTTTAAAATTCAGGAATTGACATTGCCTGTTTACCACTGCCTTTGTGCAATGCTCGAAGCGGAGTTTTTCGCCGAATAGAAAAGCGAAAGTTCGTAATAAACCAAGACCTCCCGTCATATCCATGTAGAGATATGATTTTGGGAGGTTTTTTTGTGAGATGTTTAGTTGAAGAACGAGCTGTCGAATTGGGCAAATACATAGTTGATAATAATGCTACCGTCCGCCAAACCGCAAAGCAGTTCGGCATAAGCAAATCTACGGTGCATATGGATGTTTCAAAGCGCTTGCCCTGGCTCAGCCCATTGCTTTATGAACAGGTGAGAGCCGTTTTGGAAGAAAATAAGGCTCAGCGTCATATCCGAGGCGGAATGGCGACAAAAGAAAAGTATAAATCTTTTGAAAAACCGTGCTAAAATTTGTAAAAGCTATTGCAGTTTGTGAGCGTTTTATTATATAATACCTGATAAGTAATAAAACGGAGGATGTTAAAGTGGCTTCCAAATATTCTGTTTCACTTCAAAAAATGATAACCGATAATTCTTTTTCGGTTGTTTACACACCCCGTGACCTTGCTGAAATTATGATTTCCATGCAAGAGGTTAACAGACCCGGTCTTATCTTTTTCGGCTATGACGATTATTTCGATGCAGGCCGAGTCCAATTTTTAGGCCTTACGGAGATTGAGTATCTCAGAGGTCTTGAAGACGGTTCAAGACAGGAAAAGCTTGATTTTTACCTTTCTCATAAGCCCGTTGTTTGCATTGTTACCCGTTCCCTTGAATTGCCTGATGAGTTTTTACCCTTGGCGCAAAAGTACGAAGTTCCCGTCCTTTCGACAAAAGATGCCACATCGGCTTGTATGTCAACAATTATCTCATATCTCGGCGTTGAGCTTGCTCCCCGTATTACTCGCCACGGCGTTTTGGTTGAGGTTTACGGCGAAGGTGTTCTTATTTTAGGTGATAGCGGCGTTGGTAAGAGCGAAACTGCCCTTGAGCTTATTAAGAGAGGTCACAGACTTATAGCTGACGACGCAGTTGAAATCCGCAAGGTTTCATCAAGAACCTTGGTTGGCTCTGCGCCGGATAATATCCGTCATTTTATCGAGGTAAGAGGTGTGGGCATCATAAACGCCCGTCGCCTTTTCGGCATGGGTTCCGTTAAGCTGACTGAGAAAATTGATATGGTTGTTGAGCTTGAGCATTGGGACAGCGAGCGTGTTTACGACCGCTTAGGTCTTGAAACTCAGTATACATCAATTTTGGGTATAGATGTCCCCAGCACGGTTGTGCCTGTTAAACCGGGCCGCAACCTTTCAATTATCATAGAAGCTGCCGCAATGAATAACAGACAGCGTAAGCTCGGCTATAATGCGGCTCGTGAGCTGCTCCACGGTCTGGGGATGGATGAAGATATTTCACCCGAACCTGAAGAAATAGAAACATGGCATAACGCTTAAAAATCAAATTAACTAAAATATCTCGGAGGTATAAAATTATGTTTAGAGTAGGCGTGGATTTAGGCGGTACAAATATAGCAGTTGGTGTTATAGACGATAATTGCAATATTATCGGTCGCGGTAAAATGAAAACCAATGCTCCCCGCCATGCAAAGGCAATTTTTGATGATGTTGCAACTGCAATTAGGATGGCTGTTGCAGATGCAAATCTCACCCTTTACGATATTGCTTCAATCGGTATCGGTACACCCGGTTCCGTTAACAAATCAATAGGCATGATTGACTATGCAAACAACCTTGATTTCAACCATGTTCCTGCTAAGGATATGCTTGCAGAAGCACTGGGTATGGACAAGATTTATATTGATAACGATGCTAACTGCGCAGCTCTCGGTGAAGCTGTAGCAGGCGCAGGAAAAGGCAAGAAAAGCTTTGTTGCAATTACTCTTGGCACAGGTGTAGGCAGCGGTATTGTTATCGACGGCAAGATTGTTGTAGGCTGCAACTATGCGGCAGGCGAGTGCGGTCATATGGTTATCAATTTTGACGGAGAGCAGTGCAACTGCGGACGCAGAGGCTGCTGGGAGAGCTATGCTTCCGCAACAGCTCTTATCGCACAGACTAAAGAAGCAATGAAAAACAATGTTGACAGCATAATGTGGGACCTTGTTGAAGATAATATTGGAAGAGTAAGCGGCAGAACAGCTTTTGACGCTATGCGCAAGGGCGATGCTACGGCAAAGGTTGTTGTTGATAACTATATCCGTTATGTTGCCATAGGACTGATTAATGTTATCAATGCTCTTCAGCCTGATGTTGTCTGCATCGGCGGAGGTATCAGCCACGAAAAAGAAAATCTCCTTATTCCTCTTCGCAAGCATGTAAGCAGGAGCAGATACAGCATCTATTCGGATGTACAGACTGAGATTTGCTGCGCAGAGCTCGGTAACGATGCAGGTATTATAGGTGCAGCCTTGCTTGATAACTGAGAAAATGGGAATGATCGTTATAGAAAGAATTATTGAGAGCGCAGAAAAAATCGGCTGTGAATATAAGCTGAATGTGCCGATGTCAGAGTATACGAGCTTTAAAACAGGCGGAGCGGCGGAAGCTATGTTTCTGCCCTCAAATGAGGTTCAGCTTCGCCGTTTGCTCTCTGCCTGTGCCGAGGAGAATATAACTCCCTTTGTGTTAGGCAACGGCTCAAATATTTTGGTTTCCGATGAGGGGATTAAGGGCGTTACTATTCGCTTGGGCTCTAATTTTGACCAAATTAAGCTCCTCGATGAAGCTACTATATTCTGTACGGCAGGCACAAAGCTTGCAAAGCTTTGCAGTTTTGCCCTGGAAAATTCCCTTACAGGTCTTGAATTTGCCTATGGAATACCGGGCACAGCCGGTGGTGCGGCATATATGAATGCAGGCGCATACGGCGGCGAGATGAAAGACGTTCTCTACTGCTGCAGCCATATTGATTTCGGCGGTAATCCGGGCAGACTTATGGGCGAGCAGTTGGGTCTTGGCTACAGGCGAAGCGCTTATACCGATAAGTATTTTGTAATAACGGGGCTCACTCTCAAGCTGCAAAAAGGCGATAAAGAGCAAATCCGTGCCAAGATGAGCGAGCTCATGCAAAGGAGAATTGATAAGCAGCCCTTGGATTTGCCCAGCGCAGGCAGCTTTTTTAAGCGTCCGGAGGGCAGCTTTGCGGGTGCGCTTATCGAGCAGTGCGGCCTTAAGGGCTTCAGCGTCGGCGGCGCTCAGGTGAGTGAAAAGCACGCAGGCTTTATTGTTAACAAAGGCGGCGCTACTACCGCTGATATAATGGAGCTCGGCAGATTAGTCAGCCAAAAGGTTTTTGAGGAAACGGGAGTTTCCCTTGAACGGGAAGTAAAATATATTGGGGATAAAAACTGATTACTATGTCTTTTACAGCTAAGGTCAAAGATGAAATATGTTCAATAGATGAAATGTCGGCCTGCTGCTACAATGCAATGACCTACGGGTTGCTGCTGTGCGGCAGGTCCTTCAATTCGGTTTCAATGATGCTTGTTACAGAGCATGAGGGTACGGCAAAGCTCTATGCCGAAGCAGTTGAAAAAATAACGGGAAATGTGCCTCTTATAAAATGCTCTCAGGCTGGCAAATATTCAGTTAGCGTATCCAAAAAAACGGACAGGCTCAAAGTGCTTGAGCATTACGGCGTATCGGAAAAAACGGTTTCCGTGCGTATTAACCGTTCCAATTTGGCGGACGAATGTTGTTATGCGGCGTTTTTGCGCGGCGCATTTTTGGCTTGTGCAACTATGACTCAGCCGCAAAAAAGCTATCAGCTTGATTTTTTGCTCTCTTATCTGCATTTGAGCGATGATATGCTTAAATTAATGCAGGAGCTTGAAGTTTTTGCTAAAATGGTGCGCCGAAAGAATAGCTATGTGGTCTATCTGAAAAGCAGTGAAGCTATTGAAGATTTGCTGATGATTTTAGGCGCACAAAATTCCGCTCTTGAAATTATGCAGATAAAAATTGAAAAGGATGTTCGCAATAAGATTAACCGCAAAGTGAATTTTGAAACAGCCAATATCGACCGTTCGGTCGACGCCGCAATGGGGCAGATTGAGGCTATACGCAAACTAAAATTAAACGGAAAATTCGACGGGATGTCGGCTGACCTTCAGGAGCTTGCACAGCTCAGAGAGCAAAATCCCGAAAGCAGCTTGAAAGAGCTTGGCGCAATGCTTTCGGTGAGCCTTTCCCGTTCGGGAGTTTATCATAGGCTAAATAAGATTATCAGCTTAGCGCAGTCCGAGGAATGATATAATAAATTCAGATTGGGGGTAACGGTAAAATGTCCGGCTTTACACATTTGCATGTTCACAGCGAGTTCAGCTTGCTTGACGGCGCATGCCGCATCAAGCCGCTTGTGTCTGCCGCAAAAGCGTTGGGGCAGACAAGCCTTGCCGTCACCGACCACGGCGCACTTTTCGGTGTGATTGATTTCTATAAAGAGGCGAAAAAGCAAGGAATTAAGCCGATTTTAGGCTGTGAAGTCTATGTGGCTTCACGAACAAGGTTTGATAAGGTTCACGGCATTGATAATGAGCGTTATCACCTGATTTTGCTTGCCGAGAATAATATCGGTTATCGCAACCTGATTAAAATAGTATCGGATTCATGGACTCAGGGCTTTTATACTAAGCCGAGAGTTGATAAAGAGCTTCTTGAAAAGCATCACGAGGGTATAATTGCTCTTTCTGCCTGCCTTGCTGGCGAAGTGCCTCAAGCATTGCTCAAAGGTGATTACGATTCAGCGAAAAAAACAGCCCTTTGGTATAAAGAAACTTTTGGCCAAGACAATTACTTTATTGAAATTCAAAACCACGGCATAGGCGAGGAACTCCGGGTCTTGCCTCAGCTCAAGCGCCTTGCAAAGGAAACAGGTATAGCTCTTGTTGCCACTAATGATACTCATTATATCAACAAGGAAGATTCCAAAATTCAGCAAATACTTATTTGCATACAAACAAACCATATTTTAGGCGAAAACACAGGGCTTGAATTTGAGGCGGATGAGTTTTATCTCAAGAGTGAAGCCGAAATGCTTTCCCTTTTTGAAGATGTGCCTGAAGCCATTGAAAATACGGCGAAAATTGCCGAACGCTGTAATGTTGAAATTGAATTCGGCAACACAAAGCTGCCGAATTTTGATACACCCAACGGTGAAGACCATTTTGAATACTTTAAGGCCATGTGCCGAAATGGCTTTAATGAGCGTTACGGCAGTAATGCGCCGCAAGAATATGCGGACAGGCTAAGTTACGAGCTTGATGTAATAAATCGCATGGGCTATACGGATTATTACCTTATTGTCCATGATTTTGTGCGATATGCAAAAGATAACGGAATACCTGTCGGCCCCGGCAGAGGCTCAGGCGCAGGCAGTATAGCCGCATATTGTATAGGAATTACGGGTATTGACCCCATGAAATATAATCTCCTCTTTGAACGCTTTTTGAACCCTGAAAGAGTCAGTATGCCCGATTTTGATATAGATTTTTGCTATGAGCGAAGGCATGAGGTTATAGATTATGTTATTTCAAAATACGGCTCGGATCATGTGTCGCAGATAGTGACCTTCGGCACTCTTGCCGCAAAGGCGGCGGTGCGCGATGTGGGGCGTGTTATGGGCTTGCCCTATGCCACGGTTGACGCCGTCGCTAAGCTTATTCCGTTTGAGCTGAATATTACCCTTGAAAAGGCTCTTGTTCGCTCGCCTGAGCTTAAAAAGCGTTATGAAAACGATGAAACAGTCAGAGAGCTTATAGATAACTCAATGAAGATTGAGGGAATGCCTCGCCATGCCTCAAAGCATGCCGCAGGCGTTGTTATTACCCGTGACCCCGTCAAGGAATATGTACCGCTTGCGCTGAGTGATGATTTTGTCGTTACTCAGTTTACCATGGTTGCCCTTGAGGAATTGGGCCTTTTGAAAATGGACTTTTTGGGGCTTAAAACTCTGACGGTTATTTCCGATGCGGAAAAGTCGGTTCGAGAAATTGAGCCTGATTTTGATATAGAAAATATCTCCGTTGACGATAAAGAAACCTATGAGCTTTTCGCAACGGGACAAACCTACGGTGTTTTCCAGTTTGAATCTGCGGGTATGCGCTCCCTTTTGATGCGCATGAAGCCGGAAAATTTAGAGGATTTGCTTGCCGCAATTTCTCTTTACCGACCCGGTCCTATGGATTCGATGGATACTTACCTTAATAACAGGCGTCATCCCGAAAAAGCAGTATATAAGTCGGAAAAACTGCGCAGTATTATGTCTGTCACCCATGGCTGTCTGATTTATCAGGAGCAGGTTATGCAGGTTTTCCGTGAACTTGCGGGCTATTCATACGGCCGTGCGGATGTTGTGCGCCGTGCCATGTCCAAAAAGAAGCACGATGTTATGGAAAAAGAGCGAGTAACCTTTGTTGAGGGCGCAGTGCGGCAGGGTATAAGCGCCGAGGCGGCAAACTCTATTTTTGACGATATGGCCTCCTTTGCATCGTATGCTTTTAATAAATCTCATGCCGCCGCTTATTCTCTCGTAGCTTACCGCACGGCGTGGCTAAAACGCCACTATCCCTCGCAGTTTATGGCGGCTTTGCTCACAAGCGTGCTCGACCAGAACGAAAAGGTGAGCGGATATATCAGCGAGTGTGAAAGGCTTCAAATACGAGTTGTGCCGCCTGATGTCAATTCAAGCTTTGCAGGCTTTGTTGCAAAGGGAAGCAATATCCTTTTCGGCTTGCTTGCAATTAAGAATTTAGGTCGGGGTCTCATTCAAAAAATCGTTGAAGAAAGAGAAACAAACGGCAGATTTACTTCGTTTTATTCCTTTTGCAAGCGTGTTTACGGGCATAATTTCAATCGCCGTGCAATAGAAAGCCTTGTCTATTCAGGTGCGCTTGACGGCTTGGGGCTCAACCGCCGCCAAATGCTCGTTATGCTGCCCTCAATTCTGTCCGAACTTGAAGCTGACAGAAGCTCTGCCTTGAGCGGTCAGTTTAATCTGTTCAGCATTTTGGGGGAAGAGGACAAGCTCGGTCCCGAAATTCCCGATGTTTCGGAGCTTCCTCAGGATGAAAAGCTTATGCGTGAAAAAGAGGTTATAGGCTTTTATGTCAGCGGCCATCCCATGTCCGGCTATTTTGCTCTTGCGGAAAGCTTAGGTTGTGCCCGTGTGTTTGATTTGCTTGAAGCTCAGTCTTATTCCGATAACCAAAAGGTGTCGGTTTTGGGCATAATAACCTCTGTAAAGAAAAAAGTTACAAAAAGCAATACGGAAATGGCTTTTATTATGCTTGAAGATACAAGCGGAGGTATAGAAGCGCTCCTGTTCCCTAAAACCGTTTCAAGCAATATTCAGCTGTTACAAACAGGTGCTGTTGTGCTTGTCAGCGGCAGGCTGAGCCTAAGGGAGGACAGAGAACCGAGTCTCGTTTGTGACACAATTCAGCCCTGCCCGAACGAAGCTTCCTTATCGCTCCGGAAGCCTCAGCCTAAAAAGCCGCCGAGGCTTTTCCTGCGTGTCCCTGCGGCACAAAGCTCCGAAAAAGAAAAAGCACTGAATCTCTTGCTTATTTTTGAGGGAAACACTCCTGCAAGATTTTACTATAATGATAGTAAGAAGTATGATGACAGAGCGGTAGGTGTTGATGTTAACGAGCCGCTTTTGGACGAACTCAGGCGAATTTTAGGGGCGGAAAATGTCGTTTTACAGTGAAACTTTGGTTAAAATGCTTGACATAATTTTTAAAGGGTGTATTATATAAAGAGTGTTTAAAATTTACAGCATATATTCAGGAGAGATTTAACTATGAACAAAATCGGTGTTTTAACAAGCGGCGGAGATTCGCCCGGAATGAATGCTGCGGTTCGTGCAGTAGTCCGCACTGCTTGCTGCAAGAATATGGAGGTTACGGGTATTCGCTACGGCTACAAGGGCCTTCTCGAGGAAGACTTTGTCGAGCTCAATATGCGTAATGTTTGTGATATTATCCACCGTGGCGGCACTAAAATCTACACAGCTCGCTGTCCTGAGTTTAAGTATGAAGAATCTGTTCGCAAGGCTGTTGAAATTGCCAAGAAAAACGGCATCGAGGGTCTTGTTGTTATCGGCGGCGACGGTTCTTTCCGCGGAGCACGCGACCTTTCCAATTTCGGTCTGCCCTGCGTAGCTATCCCCGGCACTATTGATAACGATATCGTTTGCACAGACTATACTATCGGTTTTGATACCTGCCTTAACACAATTCAGCATATGGTTGACCGCCTTCGAGATACTATCGAGAGCCACAGCCGTTGCTCAGTTGTTGAGGTTATGGGTGCGCGTGCAGGTTATCTTACTCTTAATGCAGGTATTGCCGTCGGCGCGACAGCAATCGTAATTCCCGAAATTCCCTACGATATAGAAAAGAATGTTATCGAAAAAATCAATCGCACAAAGGCAACAGGCAAAAACCATTTCATCGTCATGGTTGCCGAGGGTGTCCGTTTCCGTGACGGCATTACGGTTGAGCAGATGGCAAAGGAAATCGAGGAAAAGACAGGCGTTGAAACTCGTGCAACAGTCCTCGGACACATTCAGCGAGGCGGCTCGCCTACAGTTCGTGACCGTGTTACAGCAAGCCAGATGGGTACTAAAGCTGTTCACCTGCTCCACGAGGGCAAGAGCAACCGTGTTGTTGTAATGCACGGCGAAACCATAACCGACCACGATATTAACGAAGCACTGAACATGAAGAAGACCATTGATATGGATCTTTATAACTGTGCAATGGAGATTTCTCTCTGAGTTGAATATCTTGATGCGGCTTAAATTCCAAATGGGATTTAAGCTGCTTTTTATTTAGGAGAGTTTAGCTGAATGAAATATGAAAATGTAGTTGAAGCCAAATTTTTAAGCCGTCCGAATCGCTTTATAGCAAAGGTTGATATTGGCGCAAAGGAAGAAACCGTTCATGTGAAAAACACAGGGCGCTGTAAAGAGCTTTTAGTGCCGGGCGCAAAGGTTTATTTGTCCTTAGGCACTAATCCCAATCGCAAGACAAAATACGACCTTATAGCTACCGAAAAGCAAACAGAAAACGGCAAAACAATACTCGTCAACATGGATTCGCAAATTCCGAATTATGTAGCAGAGGAGTGGCTGCCGAAAAGTGGAATTTTCAGCCCAAATGCAGTTTTTAAGCGTGAAGTAACTTATCATAGCTCACGGTTTGATTTTTATATTAAGGATTCAGAGCGAAAAGCTTTCTTAGAGGTAAAGGGTGTTACTCTGGAAAAGGACGGAGTTGTGCTCTTTCCCGATGCGCCTACTCAGCGTGGCGTCAAGCACCTGGGTGAGCTTATCTCCTGCGTAGAAGAAGGCTATGAAGCCTATGTGCTTTTTGTTATACAAATGAAAGGCATAAAATATTTCAAACCCAATAATGAAACTCATCCCGAATTTGGAGAAGCATTATTACGCGCACAGCAAAAGGGCGTTAAGATAATCGCGGTTGATTGCCTTGTTGAGCCTGGCAGTATAACAGCTCAAGACGATGTAAAAGTAATACTCTGAATAAACTTTTGCTTTTGCTCTTGTTATTTATATATTTACATAGTAAAATATATGTATGCTAAATGTGGATGGTAACTTATGTATACAGATGAATTTATTCAGCTTCGCAAAGAGGCTATTAAAAAGAATTTCGGAAGAATGAACGATATGCAGCGCAAGGCAATATTCCGCACTCAGGGTGCCTTGCTTGTTCTTGCAGGCGCAGGCAGCGGCAAAACAACCGTGCTTGTCAACCGCATTGCAAATATTATTAAATTCGGCTGCGCTTATTATTCGGATTATTTGGCAAGACCTGTTGACCAAGGCGATATTGACAGCATAAAAGCTTATCTTAACGGCGATGATTTTGCCTATACATATATTGAAGATTTAATGAGCGTTAACGCACCTCGCCCGTGGGAAATTCTTGCAATCACATTCACCAATAAAGCGGCGTCAGAGCTTAAGGAAAGGCTTGAAAATATGCTCGGTCCCGATGGCTCGGAAATTTGGGCAAGCACCTTCCATGCCGCTTGTGCAAGGATTTTGCGCCGTTACGGCGACAGACTCGGATTTTCAAATCACTTCACAATCTATGATACGGATGATTCCCGACGAGCTATGAAAGAGTGTCAGCGTGCGCTGAATATTGAGGACAGAGTTATAAACCACAAGGCGGCTCTTGCGGAAATAAGCCGAGCTAAGGACAGCCTTATAACTCCCGAAGAGTTTAAGAAAAACGCAGGCAGTGATTTCCGCTTGAAGAAAATCGCTGACCTATACGAAATGTATCAGCAAAGTCTCAAGCGTGCAGACGCCATGGACTTTGACGATATTATCACAAATACGGTTTATCTTTTGGAAAGCGACCCTGAAGTGCTTGATTACTATCAAAGCCGTTTCAAATATATAATGGTTGATGAGTATCAGGATACTAACCACGCTCAGTACAGGCTTGTCAGCCTTCTTGCGGCTAAGCATAAAAACCTTTGCGTTGTGGGTGACGATGACCAGAGTATCTATAAATTCCGAGGTGCTACAATCGAGAATATTTTGAGCTTTGAACAGCAGTTTAAAGCCGAGGTTATCCGCCTTGAGCAGAATTACCGTTCTACCCAGAATATTTTGGATGCCGCAAACGCTGTTATTGCGAATAACCAACAGCGTAAGGGCAAAAATTTATGGACAGATAACGGCGAGGGCGGCAAAATTATTCTCAACACCTCTTATGATGAGCAGTCGGAAGCTCGGTATATTGCCGATACGGTGCTTGACGGCGTTGCGGCAGGACAGAAATTCAGCGATTTTGCTGTGCTTTACAGAGCTAACGCACAGTCAAACGCAGTTGAAAACGCTTTCGTGCGTATGGGAGTGCCTTATTCGATTTTCGGCGGCCACAAGTTCTATGACCGTAAAGAAATCCGTGACGCTATCGCTTATTTGACTGTTATTAACAATACTTCCGATGATATCAGGCTCCGCCGTATTATTAATGAGCCCAAAAGAGGGATAGGCGATACCTCTGTTGCCAATGCGGCAGATATTGCAAATACTCTTGGTATCAGCCTCTTTGAGGTGGTTGCCAATGCGGCGGATTATCCTCAGCTGAGCCGTGCTGCTTCCAAAATGATGTCATTTGCTCATATGATTGAAGACTGTGCGGAAAAGCTCGAGGAGCTATCCCTCAAAGAAGCTTTTGATTACTGTATGCAGGAAAGCGGCTATAAAGACTCTTTGGCGCTCGATGAAAAAACTGCAACTGACCGCCTTGCCAATATCAACGAGCTTGCAACCAACCTGCAGCACTATACCGAAGAGAACGAAGAGCCAACGCTCACAGGCTTTTTGGAAGAAGTTGCCCTTATGACAGACCTCGACAAAATGGATGAAACCGCCGACAGAGCTGTTATGATGACTCTGCATTCGGCAAAAGGTCTTGAATTTAACAATGTTTTTATTGTCGGTATGGAAGAGGGAGTTTTCCCCGGTATGCAGGCAGTTTACAATCCTGCCGAAATCGAGGAAGAACGCAGACTTGCATATGTGGGCATCACAAGAGCAAAAAAACAGCTCTATCTGACCAAAGCAAAAACAAGGATGTTATACGGCTCAACTACTCACAACCGTGTTTCGCGCTTTGCAGATGAGATTCCTACCACACTTATCAAAGAAACAGGTGTTTCACAGAATCAGTCGCCTTTTGCTTCAATGGGTGGCGGCTATGGAAGCTTTGGCGGCGGCAAACCTTCCTCTTTCGGCAAACCGCTTGTCAAGAAGCCTGTTGCTTCCGCTGCGCCTAAAGCGCCTGCCGCACCTCTCGAAAACTACAGCGTGGGAGACAGTGTTTCCCATAACGCATTCGGCACGGGCGTGGTTCTCTCCGTAAAACCCATGGGCAACGATATGCTTTTGGAAATCGCTTTTGATAAGGCCGGCACTAAAAAGCTTATGGCTAAATTTGCAAAGCTTAAAAAGAATTAACATAAAGGGGATATAATTATGATTAAATCAATTCCTAACGGCGTTTATCCGACAATGCTGACTCCGTTTACAGCGGATAATAAAATTGATTACAACGCAGTTGAACAGCTCATTGATTGGTACTGCAAAAAGGGTGTAGACGGCATTTTTGCAATTTGTCAGTCCAGTGAGATTTTCTTTCTCTCTTTTGAAGAAAGACTTGAGCTGCTCAAGTTTATCGTTGAACGCACACCTAAGAATGTTTCTATTGTGGCTTCGGGTCATACCGCTGACGATATAGGCACTCAGCTTGAGCAGGCAAAGCGTTTTGTAGATGTAGGTGTTGACGGTTATGTTTTTATTTCCAACCGCCTTGCCGCAAAAGACGAGGGAGACGATGTTTTTCTGCGTAATGTTGATGTTTTTATGAACGAAATCAGGGATACTGCCTTTGGCATTTACGAATGTCCCTATCCCTACAAGCGCTTGCTTACTCCCGAAACCTTGGGCGAGCTTGCACGCACGGGCAGATTCACTTTTCTTAAAGATACCTGCTGCAATCCGGACCAAATCAAAGCAAAGCTCGATGCAGTTAAGGGTACGAGTCTGAAGATATATAATGCAAACTCTGCAACTCTTCTTGAATCCTTGCGTATGGGTTGTGCGGGCTTCTCCGGTGTTATGGCTAATTTCCATCCCGAGCTTTATTCATGGCTTTGCAAGAATTATGAAGCTGAGCCCGAAAAGGCAGAGCTTGTTCAGGCTGTTGTAGGCTTCTTCTCTGTTGTTGAGCGTCAGGTTTACCCCATCAATGCAAAATATTACCTCAACCTTGACGGCCTTGATATTGGCTATACGGCAAGAAGCAGAAATGTGGATGAGTTTACCGTAAGCTGTCGCCGTGAGATTGAGCAGATGCACGCCGCAACCAAGGCAGTAAAGCAAATGCTCGGTATAGATTAATCAAAATTAGTTTGTAAAAAAAGCTTGAAGCAGGATTTGATCTCCTACTTCAAGCTTTTGTATTTTTATGGAGTTTTATTCTCTGAACAGCTTTGCGCCGTGTGCGGGAATTTGGCAAATCAGCTTTCCGTCAGCTGCTTCAGCTTCCTCTTTAGTCCAAAGCTCGGTTGTGTTTTTTCCCTCAAGGCAAAGCTTTTCTAAGCTTTCGCATAGCTTGATTTCGTAGCTTCCGACATTAAACACTGCCGTATAGCGGTGCTTTTTGCTTTCTGCCGTCCAGCAGATTATATTGCTGTTTTCAAACTGCTTTCGGCTTGCCGTTGCTGTCTGATTGAGCTCGATAACATCTTTGTTTGTGAAAAGCTTAAGGGTTTCTTCGTCGCAATCCGGTAAGTGACAGCCTAAAATCAAGGGTGAACGGAAGATTGACCAAAGAGTCATAAGGGTAATTTGCTCATCGTGGGTGAAGTTCGTGAGCCGCTTGCCGTTTTGGCTGTGATGGTCAAGAGTGCCAATGGGTATCATATCGCAGTCAGGCCATGTGCCGGGCTTAACATAGGGCTGCCAGCTTTCGCAGCGCTTAAACATAGCGTAAAGCTTGTCCCAATCGTCCCAAAAATCGCCTGTCATGCGCCACATATTTGCGTGCTCGCTCAAATGATCTGCCTTTTCGATAGGCGCAGGGCCGGGGGATAGGCTGAGAACAATATTTCTGCCGCATTTGTCAATAGCCTTGCGAAGCATTTCAATTTCTTTTTCTGCGGAATACGGATCATGAGGCTTAAATTCAGTGTTGGCTATATCGTCACATTTAATGAAATCAACGTCCCATGATGCGTAAAGCTCAATTATTGAATCGTAGTATTCCTGCGCACCGTGAGCATTGCAGTTGATGCCGTACATATCGGTGTTCCATAAGCAAAGGGAAAAGCTCTGTGCTATGTCTCGTGCCGTTACGCCTTGCGTTACGGTGGGAGTGTTGCGGTGTACAGCCTGCCTCGGTATGCCTCTCATAATATGTATGCCGAATTTCAGCCCCATAGCGTGAATTTTGTCGGCAATGGGCCTGAAGCCTTTTCCTCCGGCAGAGGAGGGGAAGCGGTTAACCGCAGGAATCAGACGGGAGTATTCATCCATATTAAGCTCTGCAAAGTTTTTATAGTATAAGCCCCTTGCTGTGGGTTGATACCACTGAATATCGCAAACGACATATTGCCAGCCGTATTCTTTTAAATTTTCAGCCATGAACTGAGCATTTGCAAGAAGTGTTTCTTCGTCAATGCTTGTGCCGAAGCAGTCCCAGCTGTTCCAACCCATAGGGGGCGTTAATGCCCAATCTTTAAAACTCATCAGCTTTACCTCCTGCCTGTCATGAGAGAATATTAACATAATATAAAATTTATTGCAATAAAAATAAATTTGGTTTTCCTAACGCCGACACCACATAAAGAAATACTGCCTTATGTGGTGTCGGCGAAAACCGACGCATTTTTTAACCCTTTAGTTATAAAATTATACTCGACATCTCAAGCTCAAGGCGGTGAGAAAAATCAAACAAGTTATTTATGTGGATGTTCTGTTTTGCCTTAATATGATAATCAGCTTCTTTTTAATATCAATGTCTAAAAAGTTATGCGGAGTGCAGGCGAAAACCTTTCGTGTGCTGTTGGGCTCGGCAATGGGCGGTGTGTATTCACTGTCAATCTTTTTGCCTGAGCTTAATTCTTTTTTGAGTTTTTCTTTGCGTGTTGTGTTTTTAGGCTTAGTGACACTAATTGTGTTTGGCTTCGGATATATTAAGCGATTTATTCGCCAATTTGCTGTGCTCAGCGCAGTCAGCTTTCTTTTTGCAGGGCTGCTTATGGGTGTTTGGCTTTTGTTTAAGCCTCATGGCTTGTTAATCAAAAACGGCTCATTTTATTTTGATGTGAGCTTTTTAACTCTTGTTCTTTCGGCGGCGGCTCTTTATGCGGCTGTTTGGCTGTTTAACCGCATAGCTCAAAGGCGCAGCAGCGAAGCGGCTTATTGCCGTGCGGAAATAACCTTTGGCGAAAAGCTTGTCAGCGTAAACGGT
The DNA here is from genome assembly GCA_949297075.1 of uncultured Oscillospiraceae bacterium. Lineage (GTDB taxonomy): Bacteria > Bacillota > Clostridia > Oscillospirales > Acutalibacteraceae > UBA8612. Next base: position 48,123 of record CASFRX010000069.1, read on the forward strand.
GTAGTTGATACAGGCAACACCTTGACCGACAGCTTTACCGGAAAAAAGGTGAGCGTTATTGATTTTTCAACAGCATTGAGGCTTTTACCGCCAAGCGCGGCCTCTTGCATACTATCGGGTGAGCTTGAAAAATTGCCTAAATATATGCACTTAACTGTTTTAAATACAGTCAGCGGAGAGAGTCTCCTGCCTGTCTTTAATGCGGATTTGTTGAAAGTAAAAACCCATGATACTGCGTTTGATTTTGAAAATGCCGCAGTTGCCGTAAGCCTTCAGGAGAATTTTTCAAAAAACGCTTCAATACTAATCAATGCCGACTTAATAACTGAAAATATAGGGGGAGAAGAATATGCTAAAAAGAATAATTCAAAGGGTAAAAGAATGGCTGAGAGCAAGGAAAAGCAGAGAAGTACATTACATAAACGGTCCGCAGACTCTGCCTGCTCCTTTGAACTCACAGCAAGAGACGGAAATAATGCGGAGAATAGAGCAAGGCGATGAGTCAGCTCGTGAGCCTTTGATTGTTCATAATCTGCGTTTAGTGGTTTATATAGCAAAAAAATTTGAAAATTCAGGGGTCAATATTGAAGATTTGATTTCAATAGGAACTATAGGACTTATAAAGGCAGTAAATACCTTTAGACCCGGACGCAATATTAAGCTTGCAACCTACGCTTCTCGCTGTATTGAAAATGAGATACTTATGCATCTGCGAAAAATAACAAATATCCGCACGGAGATATCCATTGATGAGCCGCTGAATGTGGATTGGGACGGCAATGATTTGCTTCTCTCCGATATTTTAGGCAGTGAGCCCGATGGAATTAATGATGATTTGGAGCATGAGGACGAGGCTAATATTTTGCTTCAAATTGTCGGCACTCTTTCGGAACGGGAACAGCAGATTATGCGTATGCGGTTTGGGCTTTGCGGCGAAAAGGAGCGCACCCAAAAAGAGGTTGCAGATATGCTCGGCATTTCTCAAAGCTATATTTCTCGCCTTGAAAAGCGAATTTTAGAGCGAATAAAAACAGAAATGGAAACGGTATTGAAATAAACATAAAAGTGTAGTAATATCTAAAAGTAATTAAAACATAATCTTTTTTAAATCGAGGTGAAAACTTTTGAAAACAGCGGCAATAGTTGCGGAGTATAATCCCTTTCATAAAGGACACGAATATCAGATAGCAGAAACCCGAAAAGCAGGAGCAACTCATGTTGTTGCCATAATGAGCGGCAATTTCGTCCAGCGAGGCGAGCCGGCTGTTTACGATAAGTTTTTGCGTGCAAAAGCGGCACTGGAGTGCGGTGCTGATTTGGTTGTTGAGCTTCCCTTGCCGTGGGCTATGAGCGGCGCTCAGAGCTTTGCAAGGGGCGCAGTCTCTATAGCTAAAGCTTTGGGCTGTGTTGATATGCTTTCTTTCGGCTGTGAAAGCGGCAATTTTGAGAAACTCAAAGAATTGGCGGAGACAATATATTCAGCCGATTTTCAAAATAAAGTCAGTAATTTTGTAAAAGGGAAAGACAGCTTTGCTCAGGCTCGTCAAGCCGCAGCGGCAAGCCTTTGCGGCGAAGAAACGGCAAGTCTTTTAAGCGAGCCTAATAATATATTGGCAGTGGAATATATTGCGGCGGCAAAGCTGTTTAAATGTCAGTTCGAGTTCAATGCTGTTGCCCGTATGGGGGATGGATACAATGCTTTTGCCCATAGCGGCAAGGGCTTTGCAAGCGCAACAGCAATAAGAGAACAGATAAAGAATAATAAGCTGGATTTGTCTCTTGTACCCGATTGCTTGAATGAGGTTTATACATCGGATTTTGCCGATATTTCAAGGCTTGACAGCGCTTTGCTCTACGCTCTGCGGCGGTTGACTGTCGATGATATAAAAAATGCCCCCGATATATCGGAGGGATTGGAAAATTATATCTATTCGGCTATTCAGAAAGCAAAGACTGTTTCTCAGCTTTTCGATTTGCTTAAAACAAAAAGATATACCCATGCACGCTTACGCAGAATAATAATGAGCCTGTTTTTGGGGCTGATGGCAGAACATACAAAAGGTTTGCCGCCTTATATCCGTTTGCTTGCCTGCGGCGATAGGGGCAGAGAAATTTTATCCTGTGCCAAGCCTGCCTTGCCTGTTATCGGCAGAGCTTTGCAAGCTAAAAGCCTTGAAGGCAGAGGAAAAGAGATCTTTGAGCTTGAATGTAAAGCCGATGATATTTTTGCCCTTTGCTTTTCTCCTGCAAGAGAATGCGGTGAAAGCTTCAGGCAAAAACTGAATTGAGAATAAAAAAATGTGCAGAGGCTGATTCGTCCGAATCAACCTCTGCCGTTCTTTTAATCATTCATTATGCTTTTTCTCAAATTATCCATGCGCATATCAAGAGCCGCACTTTGTTCGGCGCAGTGAAATAATTCTTCCTGCATTTTTTCACTGAATTCAAAATCTTTTTTGTATCTCAGTTGGTGCTCAAGGCTTGCCCAAAAGTCCATGGCGAGAGTGCGAAGCTGAATTTCAACCTTCATCAGCCGCTTTTCGTGCGCTAAATAAATAGGCACGGCAACGATTAGGTGCAGACTGCGATATCCGTTCTTTTTCGGGTTTTCAATATAGTCTTTTTTTCGTATGAGCATTATATCGTCCTGCTTCAGGAGCGCATCTGCCAATCTGTATACATCCTCGGTGAAGGAGCAAACAATTCTTATTCCTGCAACATCGTTTATGTAGTTTTCAATGCTTTCAATATCAAAAGGCAAATCTTTGCGTTCCAGTTTTTCGGTAATGCTGGGCATGGATTTAATTCGTGTTTTGATGCTGCATATGGGGTTGCGGTCATATTTGAGAGAAAATTCTTCGTTTAAAACCTTGAATTTAGTTTCAATTTCCATCATTGCACAACGAAAATATGTCATCAGTCGCTTGACTTCTTCTGCTTTTTCTTTGACATATTCAAGAGTTTCGTTGTTGGCAGAGGCTATGAGCTTTTCTCGGATTAAAGCTTCTTCGCTTGCTCTTTCTGATTTCATTTTTCTTTCCCCTCATCGTTATTTGTTTGCGGCTTTTTGATTTCAAAGCTGAATTCAACTCCGTTTTCGACATTCTTTACGCCGTATGCCGCACCGTGCAAATCCTGTATAGCTTTCACAATAGAAAGGCCTAAACCGAACCGACCCTCGCTTCGTGAGTGTGCCTTATCTGCTCTGTAAAAGCTTTGCCAAATATTCTCAAGGTCGTTTTCCGCAATATGGTCGCCTGTGTTGAATACGCTTACAGTTGTGCTGTTTTCGTTTTCTGTTGCGCTGAGAATAATTTTTTTGTCATATTTTGCGTGAGAAATTGCGTTGGAAACATAGTTGTCTATAACCATTTCAAGTCTCAACGGGTCTGCGTAGCCGATTATACCCTCAGGAATGGTGTTTATGATTTCTATTCCGTTTTCTTTGCCGAGTATATCATAGGTGTCTATGCTTTCAGCTACGAATTTGCCTATGTCGAAGCTCTGCCATTCGAGCTGATAGGTGGCGGATTCGTATTTTGAAAGCTCTAACATTTCACATACAAGGCGGTTCATCTTGTGGGTTTCTTCGATTATTATGTCGCAATATTCCTCGGTGTTAAGGTTTTTTCGGTTTATGCCGAGCTTCAGACCTTCGGCATAGCCTTGTATTATGGCAATGGGCGTTTTCAGCTCGTGGGAAGAATTGGAAACAAATTCCTTTTTCATCTGTTCAATTTTGCGTTCCCGTTCGATATCGTTTTGTAGCTGTTCGTTTTTCTGCTGTAAGTCCTTAATAGTTCGGTCAAGGGATTCCGAAAGGGTATTAATGCTTTGACCGAGTTCACCTATTTCGTTATTGGTATAGGGAGGGCATTTTTGTGAAAAATCCATTTTTGCCATGCTGCGCGTGATTTTGTTCATTTCAATAATGGGTTTGCTGAAGTGGTGCAGGTAAATGTACATTGAAATGATAATTAGCATGAAAGTGGTGCAGGCAACAATACTTACATAGCGTGTCGTGGCATTTGCTCTGTTGCTGAGATAATCGAGCTGAGCATAAATCTTAAGCTCGCCGCTTTGACCGATTGGCTTGCCGTAGACAATGTATTGGAGTCCGTTGCTGTCATCTTTAAGTTCTTCAAAAAAAGTGCCGTCGTCAAAGTCTTTCCGCTCAACGAGAGTAAGGTTACGGGTACGCATAACATCGAGCAGGTCTATGCCTGAGCCTTCAACCCAATCCTGCATAAACCTGTTAACTGCAGTATCGTAAACTAAACGACCGTTGTTGTAAAACTGTATTTCTACATTGTTGTTTTCTTCCAATACTGCGATATCTTCGTAGAAATCATTGCTTTTGTATATGGTCTTTTCTATTTGGTCAGATATCATTATAAGGTTGCTTTTTTGCCTTATAGTATAAATGATGGGTATTAGCTGTGAATTTGCCAAAAGAATTGCAAATGTACCAAGGCAGATAAAAAACGCAGTTATCGCAAAAAGCTGAACTCTGACCGAATGCTTTCGGCTGAGAATCTTGTGTATGTTTCTTTTTATTGCTTTCATTATTCAGCCTCTATTTTATAGCCTATTCCGTAAACTGTTTTCAGGTGCTTGTTGCCCCAGTCACCCAACTTTGTGCGCAAACGGGCAACATGGCTGTCAACGGTGCGTATATCGCCTGCGTAATCATATCCCCAAATATCGTCAAGAAGCTGTTCCCGTGAAAAAACGCGTCCGATGGAGGATAAAAGCTTCAAAAGAATGTTGTATTCTTTAAGTGTCAGTTCGAGAGCTTTGTTTTCAAGGTTTACTACATGAGCAGTTTCGTCAACTAAAAGTCCGTCTAGGGCAGGCAACCGGGAATCTGATTCTTCTTCTACTCCCGATCTTCTGAGAAGTGCGGCAACACGCTTCATAAGCACTCCGGGGCTGAAAGGCTTTGTGACATAGTCGTCAGCGCCTACCTCAAAGCCCATGAGCTCGTCAAATTCTTCGCTTCGTGCCGTGAGCATAAGCACAGGTACATTGGATTTCTTCCTGATTTGGCGGCAAACTTCCCAACCGTCAACATTGGGCATCATAACATCCAATATTAAAGCGGCTGTGTCGCTGTTTTGCTCAAAAAGCTCAAGAGCGATGTCGCCGTCAGCTGCCTCAAGAGGCTCATATCCCTCACTTGCAAGAAAATCGCAAACAAGTCTGCGGATTCTTGCTTCATCATCTGCAACAATAATTTTTTTCATTTCTTACACCTTCCTTGTTTGGTAAATCTATTTTAGCATACCCTTTGATTTGCCGCAATGCCTTTAACAATCAATTTACATTTTCGGGTTATATTCGCCAAGTTTTTCACATATTTATATACAAACTAAGTATATACAGAGGAGAAATTATGGACGGCTTTGATGAAACATATGCTAAGACAAAGCTTAAAAGTAAAAAGAAAAAGCAAGGGACAAAACCTGATTGGCTTGTCAGCCTTTCCGCAGCACAGCTGAGCCTTGCTGCGGCCGGAGTAGCTTTGCTGCTTATTATAATGCAGCTTTCGCCTGCTTCTTTTAATTCGTTGCGTTCGGAGTTTAACAGAATTATGCAGGTGGATATGAGTGCATCTCAGGTATTTGCCGCAATCCGTGCTTTTGCCGCACCCCAAAGCTTAGCTGAAACTTCACAGACAGAAAAACAGGAAGAAGCAACAAAGGGAGCAACCTCAGCCTCAGGCGGTGAAGATATTGAAGTTTATGAAGCGTCAAGCAATGTTTGCTTTGCACCGTTTGATACAACGGTTGAAATTACAGTGCCCGTAGAGGGCGAAATAACATCACGCTTCGGCTACAGAAAACATCCCATAACGGGCAAATTCGGCATACATAACGGCACCGATATTGCCGCTGAAGAGGGAACGCCTGTTTCTGCCGCATTTAACGGCACCGTAGAGGAGGTCGGCTACAACGATGTGCGGGGAAACTATATTTTGCTCTCTCACGGCGGCGATACTAAAACCCTGTATATGCACTGTAGTGAAATTATTGCGGAAAAAGGTGCTGTGGTGCGCAGCGGCGAAATCATTGCAAAAGTGGGCAATACAGGTTGGTCAACGGGCGCACACTTGCATTTTTCAATCAGCGTTAACGGAAAATACTGTAATCCGGAGTGGCTTTTAAATGACCTTTAATGTTCGGGGAAGCCATGTGAGCGTAAACTTTTTCTTTTTTGTGACAATTTGCGTTGCCTTAGTGCTCGACAAAACAAATACAGCCGTTTTGGCGCTTTGCGCCGCCGCCGTGCATGAGCTTGGACATCTGATTTGTATGCTCTGTTTGGGAGAGCGTGTATCTAATATATGTGTTGCGCCGTTTGGCTTTTGTATAACCCGTTCAGGCAGCAGCTGCCGCCGTGAAATGTGCATAGCTGTTGCAGGACCTGCCGCAAATTTGATTGTTGCGGCAATCTTGCTGTGTGCAATGTGGCTATGCGATGCAAAGGGGCTGCTTAAAGCGGCTGTTGTTAATATTTCTCTGGCTGTTTTCAACCTTTTGCCCATTGAGCCTCTGGATTGCGGCAGAGCGGTACATTGCTGGCTTATGTGCAAAATGAATACGGCAAAGGCAGAAAAAACGGTTTTTATAATCGGTGTTATTTTCCTTGTTCCTTTGGCTGCATTGGGCTTTTTAGTGCTGATTGAAAGCAAGTATAATATAACTCTTCTCCTGGCAAGCGTTTATTTGACCTTTACACTCTTGAAAAGAGCTGAATAATCAGATATAATGTATGAGTTATATTATGAAAGGAAACTGAAAACAGATATGCTTTCTGAAAAGCTCGAAAGAATACTACCCCTTGTTCAAAAGCCCGGCCGTTATACGGGCGGCGAGCTGAACAGTGTTATTAAAAATAAGGAAAATGTAGCAATACGCTATGCTTTTTGTTTTCCCGATACCTACGAAATAGGTATGTCTCATCTCGGCATTAAAATTCTTTGCTCTGTTGTTAATGCAAGAGAGGACGCCTGGTGCGAGCGAGTTTTTGCCCCTTGGGTTGATATGGAAGAGAAAATGCGTGAAAACGGTGTTTTGCTCTATGCCCTTGAGAGCGGAGACCCGATTAAGGATTTTGATATTATCGGCTTTACCTTGCAGTATGAAATGAGCTATTCCAATGTGCTCAATATGCTGGATTTGGCAGGCTTGCCTGTTCGCTCAAAGGACAGAAAGGATTTAGCGCCTCTTGTTATTGCAGGCGGTCCCTGCGTTTGCAATGCCGAGCCTATGGCGAATTTTTTTGATATCATGCTCCTCGGTGAGGGCGAAGAGGTTACAAACGACCTCATAGATTTGCTGAAAATTCATAAGGCAAGGGGCTCAACCAAGCAGGAGTTTTTGTTGGAAGCCGCAAAAATCAAGGGTGTTTATGTGCCGTCGCTTTATGAGATTGAATATAATGAGGATAATACGGTAAAAGCAATTAATCCCATGGGTACAGCTCCTCAAAGGGTTGAAAAGCGAATTGTATCCGACCTTGACAGAGTTCATTTCCCCGATAAATTTATTGTTCCCGGTGTGGAAATTGTACATGACCGTGCGGTTGCGGAAATTTTCCGCGGATGTATTCGCGGCTGCCGTTTCTGTCAGGCAGGTTATATTTACAGACCCATTCGTGAAAAGCAGGCGGATACCGTAAACCGTGACTGTAAGGCTCTCTGCGAGTCAACGGGATACGACGAGGTTTCTTTATGCTCTTTGAGCACGAGCGACTATACTCATTTGGAAGAGCTGCTCAATAAGCTCCTTGATTGGACTGTTGAAGATAAAGTAAATATTGCTTTGCCCTCCCTCCGTGCAGATAATTTCTCAAAAGAGCTTTCTCAGCGTCTTGCATCCGTTCGCCGCAGCGGCCTGACCTTCGCCCCGGAAGCAGGCACTCAGCGTATGCGTGATGTTATAAACAAAAATATTACTGAGGAAGAGATTCTTTCCGCCGCAAGAAAGGCGTTTGACGCCGGCTGGACAAGCGTTAAGCTGTATTTTATGCTCGGGCTTCCTACGGAAACCGATGAAGATATTGTTGCTATTGCTCAGCTTGCTCAAAAGGTAGTCGATGAGTTTTATCGCAATCCCAATAAGCCCAAGGGTAAGGGAGTCAATGTGAGTATCAGCGTTGCGCCCTTTGTGCCGAAACCCTTTACACCTTTTCAGTGGGAGGGTCAGAACACAAAAGAGGAATTACTGCGTAAACAGCAGCTTATTATAAGCAGTCTTACAAGCCGCAAAATCTCACTCACTCGCCATAATACCGATATGAGTTTTTTGGAGGGGGTTTTTGCAAGGGGAGACAGACGCCTTGGCGATGTTATAGAAACTGCGTGGAAAAAGGGCTGTAAGCTCGATGGCTGGGATGAGTGTTTCCGCCTTGATGATTGGATGCAGAGCTTTAGCGATTGCGGAATTGACCCTGAATTTTATGCCCGGCGTGAGCGCTCTCTTGATGAAGTCTTGCCTTGGGACCATCTGGATTACGGCGTAAGTAAGGCACACTTTATCAGAGAATATAACAAGGCTCACAATAATGAAACAACACCGCACTGCCGTGAAAAATGTGCAGGCTGCGGAGCCAATAAGCTTAACGGAGGTAAATGCGATGCGCTGCGTGAGAGTGCTTCTTGCCAAAAGGGGCAGGGCTAAATATTTGTCACACCTTGATATGCAGCGCTGCATGATGCGTGCTGTGAGGAGAGCGGGTATTGACCTATGGTATACCGAGGGCTTTAATCCCCATCCGTACCTTGCCTTTGCTTTGCCTTTACCTCTGGGGGTAGAAAGCGAGTGCGAGCCTATTGATATCCGCTTGGAGGGCGATATGCCAAACAGCGAGGTTTGCAAAAGGCTCAACAGCGCCATGCCTGAGGGCTTGGAAATAACCGATGTTATTGAACCTGTGAATAAACCCGGAGATATAGCCTTTGCTCGCTACGATATAGAGCTATATCCCTTTGAGGGCGCAGTTGATAAAATAAAAGCGGCTCTGGAATCGGGTAATCTTCCTGCTGAAAAAACAGGCAAGGCAGGCCGCAAAAAAGTTATTAAACAGGTGAATGTTGCCGAAATGATGGGCTATTGGGCTGTTGAAGAAAAGAACGACAGCGTGAATATAGGCATCGTTCTTGCGGCAGGCAGTCGGAAAAACGCAAGCCCATTCTTGCTCCTTGACGCCCTTTCGGCCGTAATAGGGGAGAAGCTCGAATATAAGAAAGTGACCCGTAAAGGCTTGCTGCTGGAAAATTATTTGAAATTTGTTTAAAAAACACTTGCTTTTTTCTAAAGTTTGTGTTAATATACTTTAGCGTTTGTTATCCGTCTTCATTCCGAGACGGGAATTAATGCAAAAAACATTAAGGCTGGCGGTCCTCTTTCGCTTTTGATTTCGATACGAACGCCTGATAAATTATTGGAGGATATAAAAATGGACGCATTGAAACTCATTGCTCAGGACAGCATCAAGGCTGAAAAGCCCGTTGCTGAGGTTGGAGACACAGTTCGTGTCGATGTTAAGATTCGTGAAGGAGACAGAGAAAGAATCCAGGCTTTCGAAGGCATCGTTATTGCTCACAAGGGCAGCGGTGTTTCCGAAACATTCACTGTACGCCGTGTTTCCTACGGTGTTGGTATTGAGAGAGTTTTCCCTGTTCACTCACCCAATGTTGCAGCAGTTACCACAATCAGAAAAGGTAAGGTTCGCAGAGCAAAGCTCTACTACCTTCGTGACAGAGTCGGTAAGGCAGCAAAGGTTAAGCAGGATCTTAAGTAATCTTATATTTTTTGCAAATAAAAGAGAAACAAGTCTTGTGCTTGTTTCTTTTTTTTGTTATAATGTAAAATGAGTGATTTTATATATTGATTTTTGATGTATATTAGCAGGTGAAGCTTTGAAAATTACGGAATACCGAAAATATTATGATGCACCGCCAAAAAATCCAAAAGTTAATAAATCCGCTGATCAGAGCAAGGCTTCCAATATGTTCGATTGGGTTCAGTCGGTAGTAGTAGCTATTGTTGTGCTGTTTGTTTTGTTTGCGTTTGTTTTGCGCCCGGTTCGTGTTGAGGGTGAATCAATGCTTCCAACTTTGCAGGACGGCGACTGGCTGCTCCTTTCCGCATTTGATGTTGAGCCTGAATACGGCGAGATTGTAGTTGTTACGCAGCCGAACCGAACAAGAACAGGCGAACCTATCATAAAGCGTGTTATTGCTACAGAGGGTCAGCAGGTCGATATAGATTTTGAGCAGGGCATAGTTTATGTTGACGGAAAAAAGCTCACTGAGCCTTATATTAAAGAACTGACTTACCGTCCGTTCGATGTTACATTTCCGCTCACCGTTCCCGAAGGTTGCGTATTTGTAATGGGCGATAACCGCAACGATTCTTTGGATAGCCGTTCAACACGAATCGGCTTTGTTGATGAGCGTTATGTGCTTGGCAGTGTTAAGCTTAGGCTTTTTCCTTTTGAACCTATAAAATATCGTACAGGAGTGGAGGAGTAAAGATGAATACAAAATATGAAAATTTTGAAAATGCAGATGTTCAGCAGGAAGAAGAGCTGAATAAGGCTTCGGAAGAAAAGCGAACAATCAGTCAGAAGCTGGTAGATCTTGTTTCGATTTTTGCTTCTTCCATTATCGCAATTATGCTTCTTTTCACCTTCGTTTTTCGTGTTGTAGGTGTAAGCGGTCCTTCGATGATGAATACGCTTATTGACGGCGATTGGCTTTTAGTTTCGGCTTTTATCACCGAGCCTGAGCGCGGCGATATTGTAATAATTACTCAGCCTAACAGCTTTGGTAATGAGCCTATAGTCAAGCGAGTTATTGCCGTTGGCGGTGATACTATTGATATTGATTTTGCCACTGCGACTGTAAAAATAAACGGCGAAGCTATCAATGAGCCTTATCTTGGCTCTCCGACTACTAATGACGAATTTGCTTGGGAATATCCCTTAACCCTTAAAGAGGGTCAGGTTTTTGTTATGGGTGATAATCGCCAACATTCCACCGACAGCCGTTCTAACGATATAGGTCTTATTGAAGAAAAATATATTTTAGGTCAGGTTATGGTGAGGTTTGCGCCCGTAAACAGCATTAAATTTTTTGGTGATTACGATTATGAATGATACACAAAAGCAGGTCGTGCAGTGGTTTCCCGGTCATATGGCAAAAACCCGCAGGCTTATTAAAGAAAGCTTGCCTATGGTTGATGCCGTGACGGAGCTTTTAGATGCCCGTGTGCCTGTCAGCAGCCGAAATCCCGAACTCGATGAAATGACGGAAAAAAAGCCGCGTATAGTTTTGCTCAATAAGTGCGATGTTGCCGATGAAAAGGCAACTGCGCAGTGGATAAATTATTTCAATAATAAAGGTATGGCGGCGCTTGCTGTGGATTGCCGCAGCGGCAAGGGCTTGCAAAATTATCGTCCCCTTGTTCGCAAAGTGCTTGCAGATAAGATTAAGTCCAACGAAGAAAAAGGTATGGCCGGCAAAGCTCTGCGTATGATGGTGGTCGGTATACCTAATACCGGTAAATCTTCTTTCATCAACCGCATGGCAGGCTCCAACAAAGCCAAGGTAGCCGATAAACCCGGCGTCACCCGCAGTAATCAGTGGTTTAGTATCGGAAACGGTATAGAGCTTTTAGATACTCCCGGCGTCCTTTGGCCGAAATTCGATGACCCGTTAGTAGGAGACAGGTTGTCCTTTATCGGCTCTGTTAAGGATGAGGTTGTTGATACCGAAACTATGGCTGTCCGCCTTATTGAGGTTCTTGCCAAGGATTATACTTCTCTTTTGATTGATCGCTATAAGCTCAACGATATTGACGGTTTGCAGGCTTATGAAATTCTTGAGCTTATCGGCCGTAAAAGAGGAATGCTTATCAGCGGCGGAGAAATTGATACAGAGCGTGCCGCAAATACATTGCTCGATGAGTACCGTGCAGGCAGGCTCGGCAAAATTACGCTGGAAAGGCCGTGAGCAAATGCCTGATTATGAGTTTGAAAGTATAGCTGTAAATAACGGATTTACAGCTGTTTGCGGCGTTGACGAAGCAGGCAGAGGTCCCCTTGCGGGTCCGGTTTATGCCGCGGCTGTAATTCTTCCGCAGGGCTTGGCAATAGATGGCCTCAACGATTCAAAAAAGCTCAGCGAAAAAAAGCGTGAGCTGCTTTATGATGAAATTACAAAGAATGCTGTTGCCTGGTCAGTTGCTTTTGCAACCGAGCAGGAGATAGACGAAATAAATATTCTTCAGGCTACTTTTTTGGCTATGAAGCGTGCTGTAGAGAGCTTGACTGAGAAAGCGGATTATGCTTTAATAGACGGCAACCGTATGCCTACCCTCGAAATAAAAGGCGAAACTGTGGTAAAGGGCGATTCACGCTCCATGAGTATAGCGGCAGCTTCAATTTTGGCTAAGGTTACAAGAGACAGATTTATGCTTGAGGTGGATAAGCTCTATCCTCAGTATCAGTTTAGCAAACATAAGGGATACGGCACAAAACTGCATTATGAAATGCTTGCTCAGCACGGTGTTTCTCCCGTACACAGACGAAGCTTTTTGAGAAAAATACTATGAATTTAAAACGAATAAAAGGCGATATAGGTGAGCGTTATACTCAAAAACAGCTCGCTAAAAAACGCTTAAAAATAACAGCAACTAATTATTCCTGTCGCTTTGGTGAAATTGATATAATCGCACAGAACAAAAGCTATATTTGTTTTGTGGAAGTTAAAACAAGAAATGCAAACGGTTTCGGCACACCTGCCGATGCTGTGGACTGCTTTAAGCAGAGAAGAATAATAAAAACTGCAGAGCATTTTCTGATGAATAATCCCTGTGAGCTTCAGCCTCGTTTTGATGTGGCGGAGGTCATAATGGAAAACGGAGAGGTTAAAAGCTTTAACTATATTGAAAATGCCTTTGATGCGTGATATATAATTAATGATAATAATTTAAAGGTGGTCTTTAATTTGATGTACACAAGCACAAGAGATAATTCCGTTCGTGTAACAGCCGCACAGGCTATTGCAAACGGCATCTCAAAGGACGGCGGACTTTTTGTTCCCACCGAAATCCCCACACTCACTCTCGATGAAATCAAAGAGCTTTCAGCTCTTGATTATCAGGGCAGAGCAGTAAAAGTGCTGGGCAAATATCTTTCCGATTTTACACATGAGGAGCTGGTTGACTGCGTAAGCGGCGCATACGGCGGCGGTAAGTTCAGCAGTGAAAAGATTGCTCCCGTTGTCAAGGTTGACGGCTCTGCTTATATTCAGGAGCTGTGGCATGGTCCTACTTGCGCATTTAAAGATATGGCGCTTCAAATCCTGCCTCATCTTCTCACTCGTGCCGCTAAAAAGACAGTAGGCGATAAGCAAATAGTTATCCTTGTTGCTACTTCAGGCGATACAGGTAAAGCTGCTCTTGAAGGTTTTAAGGATGTTCCCAATACAAAAATTCTTGTTTTTTATCCCTCGGACGGCGTCAGCGTTATGCAAAAACTGCAAATGGTAACTCAGGAGGGAGAGAATGTCGGCGTTTGCGCTATCAAGGGCAATTTTGACGATGCGCAAAGCGGAGTTAAAGCTATTTTTACCGATCCTGATGTTGCAAAGCTTCTTGACGATAACGGTATGCAGTTCTCCTCGGCAAACTCAATTAACTGGGGCAGACTTGCACCTCAGATTGTTTATTATGTATCTGCTTATTGTGACCTTGTCGAGCAGGGCGCAATCAAGCTTGGGGATAAGATAAATGTTGCGGTTCCCACAGGTAACTTCGGCAATATTCTTGCCGCTTATTATGCAAAGCAGATGGGTCTTCCCGTTGATAAGCTTATCTGCGCTTCAAACGCAAACAATGTTTTGACAGATTTCCTCGGAAACGGTGTATATGACCGCAACCGCAGCTTCTACACAACAATTTCTCCCTCTATGGATATTCTGATTTCATCTAATTTGGAGCGTCTTCTCTATATCCTCAGCGGCGGTGATGATAAAAAGACAGCAGGTTATATGGCTGAGCTTTCAAAGAACGGCAAATATACCGTTGATGCTGATATTCTTGCTAAGATTAAGGCTGATTTCTGCGCAGGCTGCTGCGACGACGAGCAGACCAAGACAACTATCGGCGAGGTCTACAAAGAGAAAAACTACCTTTGCGATACACATACTGCTGTTGCTGTTAAGGTTTACAATGAATACCGTGCCGCAACAGGCGATGAAACAGCAACAGTAATTGCTTCTACCGCAAGTCCTTTCAAGTTTACCGCAAGCGTGCTTTCTGCCGTTGATGCTTCTCTCGTTAAGGGCGAAGAATACGAAATGGCAAAGGCTTTAGCAGACGCAACAGGCGTTGAATGCCCCGTTCAGCTCTGCGGCCTTGAAGACAGAGCTGTTCGTTTCAGCACAGTAATTGAAAAAAGCGAAATGCAGGCGGCTGTTTATAATATGCTCGGTATCTGAGCTTTAATTTGAATTTTGTCAGCTAAAGGAGGAGATGAGAATGTCACTTTTTGTAATTGGCGATTCCCATCTCTCTTTCGGCGTTAAAAAGCCAATGGATATTTTCCACGGCTGGAGCGGCTATGAAAAGCGCCTTGAAGAAAACTGGCGCAAAATAGTGAACGAAAATGATACGGTGCTCATATGCGGCGATGTTTCATGGGGAATGAAGCTGAATGAAGCTCTTGAAGATTTTAAGTTTCTTCATTCATTGCCGGGCAAAAAGCTGTTGATGAAAGGCAACCACGATTATTGGTGGGAAACAAAAGCGAAAATGCAGCGTTTTTTGGAAGAAAACAAAATTGATTCCATTGATTTTCTTTTCAATAATGCGATTCGTCTCGGTCATATCTGCATTGCCGGCACAAAGGGTTGGTTTTATGACAGCGGCGCTGAGGATGAAGCAAAAGCTCTCAACCGTGAGCTTTGCAGATTGCGCCTTTCTCTTCAGCAGGCGCAAAAGCTCGGCGGAGAGCCGGTTGTGTTCCTCCATTATCCGCCGATAAGCACCCGTGCGGTATGCAGTGAGATAGTGGATTTGCTTTTGGAATATGGCGTAAAGCGCTGCTATTATGCCCATCTTCACGGTCCGGCAATTAAAAATGCCTTTGTTTCCGAGTATAAAGGAATACATTTTTACCTCGTTTCAGGCGATAGTTTGAGCTTTTGCCCGAAATTAGTAGAAAAAATTTAAAAAAACTATTGCTTAATTTTGGTATTGCATGTTATAATACCATGGTTCTAAGAATAGGAGGATTTTAAAATGAGCTTAAAATCAGTAAAGGAAGCTGAAGCTAATGTACAGGAGCTTACCATTACTATTGATGCCGCAACATTTAAGGCAGCAACAGTAAAGGTTTACAACAAGCAGAAGAAAGATATTTCTATTCCCGGCTTCCGCAAGGGCAAGGTTCCCATGCAGATAGTTGAGAAGATGTACGGCAAGGGTGTATTTTATGAAGATGCACTCAACGATCTTTTCCCCGATGCAGTTGAGTCTGCTCTCCAGGAATCAGGCATCAAGGCTGTCAGCTCAGCATACGATGCAAATGTTGTTGAAATCGGCGAAAACGGTGTTGAGTTTACAGTTAAGTTTGCTACAAAGCCTGATGCAGATGTAGGTAAGTATAAGGGTATGTCTGCAGAGAAACCTGCTGTAGAGGTTACAGAAGATGAGATCAATGCAGAAATCGACAGACTTCGTGAGCAGAATTCGCGCCTCATAGATGTTGATGACAGAGCTGCAAAGGACGGCGATATTGCAAATATCAACTTTGAAGGCTTTGTTGACGGTGTTGCTTTTGAAGGCGGCAAGGCAGATGATTACGATCTCACTCTCGGCTCCGGCGCATTTATTCCCGGTTTTGAGGAGCAGATTGCAGGCAAAGCAATCGGCGAAGAGTTCGATGTTAATGTTAACTTCCCTGAGGAATATACACCTGAGCTTGCAGGTAAAGCAGCAGTTTTCAAATGCAAGCTTAATAAGCTTTCTTATAAAGAGCTTCCTGAGGTTGACGATGAGTTCGCAAAGGATCTCGGCGAATACGATACGGTTGCTGAGCTTAAAGAGGGCATAAAGAAGGATATCCTTGCAAGAAAGCAGGAGAGTTCAGACACAGCTTTTGAAAACGCACTTCGTGAAAAGCTTGTGGAAAACCTAAAGGCAGATATTCCCGCTATTATGATTGACGAAGCTGCAAAGCAGAATAAGGATAGCTTCATTCAGCGCTTTGAGTCACAAGGTATCAGCTATGAGCAGTACCTTGCATACACAGGCATGGATGAAAAGGTCCTCGACGAGCAGATCAGAGCAGAGGCTGAGAAGCAGGTTAAGCTTCGCCTTGCTCTTGAGAAGATTGCCGAGCTTGAAAACATCGAAATAACAGAAGAGGATATCAACGCAGAGTACGATAAGATTGCCACAACTTACGGCATAGATATCGAAACTGTTAAGAAGATTGCTCCTGTTGACGGCATTAAGTCTGATGTTTCTGTCCAGAAAGCGATGAAGGTTGTTGTTGACAATGCAAAGGCAGCAAAGAAGAAGGCTGCTCCTAAGGCAAAGGCTGCATCAGAGGAAGACGCAGAGAAGCCCGCTCCCAAAAAGCGCACAACAAAGAAAGCAGCAGAGAAAAAGGCAGAAGACGCTGAATAATTAAAGCATAATATTGACTATAATATCTTAAGTAACACAAGACCGGCAGAGCATAAAAAGTTTCTGCCGGTCATAAATCAATAATGACAAACAAAAAGGAGAAATGAAAAATGAGTTTAGTACCTTATGTTATTGAACAGACAAGCAGAGGCGAAAGGCAGTTCGATATTTTTTCAAGACTGCTTAATGACAGAATTATTGTTCTTTCCGATGAGGTTAACGATGCAACCGCAAGCCTTGTTGTTGCTCAGCTGCTTTTCTTAGAGGGGCAGGACAGCGAAAAGGATATAAGCCTTTATATCAACAGTCCCGGCGGTTCTGTTTCCGCAGGCCTTGCAATTTATGATACTATGCAGTACATCAAGTGCGATGTTTCAACAATCTGCATGGGTATGGCTGCAAGCATGGGTGCATTCCTGCTTTCTTCCGGCGCAAAGGGCAAGCGTTTCGCTCTGCCCAACAGCGAGATTATGATTCATCAGCCTCTTGGCGGCACTAAGGGTCAGGCTTCCGATATCCAGATAGAAGCTGAACACATACTTAAAATCAAGAATAATCTCAATAAAATTCTTGCTGAAAATACAGGCAAGGATATTGATACTATTGCCCTTGATACAGACAGAAACAACTGGATGAGCGCAGAAGAAGCTGCCGCTTACGGTCTTGTTGATAAAGTTCTTTACAAAAGATAAATTTTGTACCACTTTTAACTTAAGGAGAATTTACTGATGCCAAGAGACGGCGATATGAGAGAAAAAGCGGTTCGATGCTCGTTTTGCAATAAGCTCCAAAGTCAGGTGGATAAGCTGATTGCAGGTCCCGGCGTGTTTATTTGTAATGAGTGTATCGAGCTTTGCCGCAGCATTATTGACGAAGATGATGTTTCATCCTCAAAAAGCAAAAAATCAGGCGACAATGCAAGCTTCACTCTGCCAAAACCCGCGCAGATTAAAGAAAAGCTTGATGAATATGTTATCGGTCAGGAAGAAGCAAAAATAGTGCTCAGCGTTGCTGTTTATAACCACTATAAGCGCATTTTTTTCGGACATGACAGCGATGCGGAAATTCAAAAGAGCAATGTTCTTCTGCTTGGTCCCACAGGCGTTGGTAAAACAATGCTTGCACAGACCCTTGCGAAAACTCTTGATGTTCCCTTTGCCATTGCCGACGCCACAACCTTAACCGAAGCCGGCTATGTCGGTGAAGATGTTGAAAATATTTTGCTTCGCCTTATTCAGGCGGCGGATTTCGATATCGAAAAGGCTGAGCGAGGCATAATCTATGTGGATGAAATAGATAAGATTGCGAGAAAGAGCGAGAATGCCTCTATTACCCGTGATGTAAGCGGCGAAGGCGTTCAGCAGGCCTTGCTCAAGATTATTGAGGGCACTGTTTCCAATGTTCCGCCCGGAGGCGGCAGAAAGCATCCTCAGCAGGAGTTTATTCAGATAAATACATCGAATATTTTGTTCATCTGCGGCGGCGCCTTTGACGGCATTGAAAAAATAATAGAAAAGCGTATCGGAGGCTCTGCTCTCGGCTTTGAAGCTGAAATCAAAGATAAAAGCAAAATGGATTCGGATTATATAATGGGTCAGGCTATCCATCAGGATTTGGTAAAATTTGGTCTTATTCCCGAACTTGTAGGCCGTATGCCTGTTATGACTGCCCTCCATGAGCTGGACAGAGATTCTCTTGTCCGCATCTTGCTTGAACCTAAGAACTCAATAGTCAAGCAGTATACTCAGCTTGTGGGTATGGATGATGTTGAGCTTGAGTTTGAAAAAGCGGCTCTTGAAGCTATAGCTGATATGACTCTTGAGAAGAAAACGGGAGCTCGAGGACTTCGCTCTATTATGGAGAAAATACTCATTCCCATAATGTTCAAAATTCCCTCGGATTCAGCTGTCAGCAAGGTTATAATTACATCTCAGTGCGTAAAAGACGGTGCAGACCCTCTGATTATCAGAGACGAAAGCAGAAAAGAAAAGATTTTAACAACCGATTTGAATTTTGCGGTTGACGCAACAGCTAAACGCAAGAGAAAATAAAAGCAAATTTTTAGAAAAATTTTGTTAAATATTGACAATTATTGTCTATATATTGTATAATTAGCCAAATTGGATATGTTATGTCCTCTATTCCCCGAAAGGATGATTTTAAAATGAAAATTAAAACATCAAAAATAGTTGCGCTTCTTCTTGCTCTTCTGCTTGTTTTCGGTTCAGTAGCAGTTGTTGCAAGCGCGGAAGATCCGAATCAATATGTTAGAGTTTCCAGCATTTCCAATGTTATGGCCGGTGCGAAAGGTCAGGCTCTTGAGGTTTACCTTTCTCCCGAGACCAAACTTGAAAATGCCGTTATTGAGCTTACTCCTTCCAAAAAGCTTGCAAATGTAAGTGTAAAAACTGCTGAAGATGTTAGCGGTAAGGCTGAGGTAGCCTCTACAGGTGCAATTGAGCTTACGATTAACGGTTCCGTTAAAAACACAGATAAATTTGAAGAGGCTCTTCTCTTCACAATCACCTTTGATTTTGCTGAAGGTACAACCGGTCTTGTAACACTTGGCGTAGCAACTCCCAATGCAGAGGCTAAAATTAACAATAAAGATTTCGGCATTCCCTCTGTTCGTGGCACAAAGGCTGACGATGTCTACACCGATATGTGCGGTATCGGCATTCCCGGCGAAGACGACAAGTGGATTAAATCCGCCGGTGTTGACGGCAAACTTGATACCGTTACCGTTAAAGTGGATTTTGCTATGTTGGATGGCGTAGCTTCTGTCTCTTCTGTAACTTTTGATGTTACAGGTGCTGTTCACGGCGCTAAGGTCATGACTGCAAACGATATCGAAGCTTTTATTGCAGATAATGCTGCAGATATCACAAAAGCCGTACAATCAGTATCCGGTAACGAAAAATACTCATATGACGATTTTGAAATCAAAGCCAACAGCATTAAGCTCAATGGCGCAGCCATCAAGACAAGCGATACATATAAGAAGGGTACGGATTATGAATATACAGTAACTCTTACTCAGCTTGCAAGAGTTGGTGCAAAAGTTAAGGTTGTTTTCCGCCCTGCTTTAGAGAATAGAGACCTTTACCATAGCTCAGATATTCCTGATTTTGAAACAACATTTATAGCAAATGCAGGTAAAACAGTTCTCTCAAAAGATGCAATACTTAGCATTTTTAAGGAATATATTTCTGTTTACGAGACTATCAATCCCGATGGACCTATCACGGTTAAAGGTATCACTCTTGATCTCAACAAGCATATCAAAGATGCAAGTGCGGAAAAGTATGATCTCGGCGATTTCGTTCTCTACGAGGAAATAGTTGCTTTCAATAACAGCAAGCTCCAGGGTACGGAAAAATACTCTGTTAATGAGGAAGAGAATGTTTACACGGTTTACTTTGACCAGGTAAATGTTCCAAAGACGGTTCTCGGCACAGCAGCTGAAGCTTTCGGCAAAATCAACTACGGTGAGTTTGCGAAAGCCAATGTTCTTGCAATCAACGAAGCTATCGGTGCATTCCAGGCTTTCTGCGACAGCCTTGTCAATGCTGAATGGCCCAGCGCTGAAGATGTTGAAGATGATGACAAGGACGATTCTAAGAGCCCTGATACAGGTTCAGCAGTCGGTATCGGTTCAGCTCTGGCAGTTGTTCTCGCTCTCTCGGCAACTGCCGCTGTAGTTATCAAGAAAAAAGAGGACTAATTAATCTATACATTATCTCAGCCGTTAAATTTAGTTTAGCGGCTGATTTTTTTCTTTGGTGGTATTGAAAAAAGATATAATTAGTGATATAATAAAATCACAAAATTAAAGGAGGCTAAAGCTTATGAAAAAAATTATCAGCGTTTTACTTACCGTAACTGTTCTTTTAGGTTCATTCCTCTCATTTAATGTTTTTGCTGTTGAGCCTACCAAGACAGAAACCCTTTTTGCAAAAATCGAAGCATCCCAGGAAGTTGCTGTTACACTTAAGGCAGGCGATGTGGATCTTTTCGGCTTCTTGCGCACCGGTGCGACAGATACTATCTACATAAAGGGGAATAAGATTGCCTATGATTATGATTTGAAGTTCATTTCAGTGCGTGCTATTTATGATTCCAAAGATATTTACGGAATCATTCCTTCATTTCCGTTCTTTTATGTCAAAATGGATGATGAGATGATTGGAGAACCCGATATTTGGGAACTTCTTGCAAAAGCGAGTGATATTGCTCTCGGTGTTTTGAATTTTAAAGGTAGTTATACCGAAACAATAGACGGTACAGAGTACTATGTGGAAGAGTTTGACGATGGAGCACAGGTGACAAGCAAATTCTACTATATCGGCGATGAGCTTAAAATTCTCGATGTTAAGGATGCTCAAAACGGTTCAACAAATGTGACCTACTTTGAAAGCATCTCATTTACCGTAGATGATAGCGTTTTTGAAATTCCTGCTTTTGCATTTGATGTTACACCTGTTTTAAGAATTTTGATTGCTTCATTGATGGCAGATATAGCTGCATAATTTAATAAGCATCCGATACATAATAAAGCACCCGAAAGTCATTGCGGCTTTCGGGTGCTTTTTAGTCCTGCACTATGTGCAAATTTCTGATTTCGCTGTTTTTGATTTTATCGTTTACAGCAAAGGCATAGGGTTCAAGATAATCCCCAAAAGCAGGGGATAGGCTTTGATTCACCAGCTCATTCTCTATGTTAAAACAAAAATCTTCTACTAAGTTTATTTTGTTTTCATCGCTTATCTGTGAATCTGTCAAAAGAGTGCGTAAAGCCAAAGTTTCTTCGCCTAAAATCGGCAGCCTTTCTGCGGCACGCAAAAGCCATTTGTAGTATGGTGCATGGGCTCGGTTTAATAAAAACAGCATCTCTGCTCCTTGTTCGGCGAAACGGGCGAGAGCCAGCATAGCCGCCCCTCTATCGCCATGCTGCAAACAGCGCTTAAAGTTGTATTGGCCTGATTGAGCCATGGCAATAGCTTTTGAAGCGATTTTTTTTAGCCTGACATCTTCGGGCATACCGTTTAATATTTCATTGCGTATTCTCGTAAATTCGCCTAATGGGTCGGCAAATACTTTGCCGTTTGTTGCCTCTGCAAAATAGTGACTCGGCGTATATAGCCAATCCTGCCATGTTTCGGGCGCACCGCTATACCCTGTGTAGGTTCGGTAAAATTCGCTGATTGTGTGAACTCCCTTTGCGCCGCTGCCGAGTGCGCTCGATTTTTGCAGCTTAATTCCTCTGAATTCCTGCGGCAGCTTGGAATATGCACGGAATAGCTTGAAGCCAAATTCTCGTTCATCTTCGTCGGTTATCCAAAGGCAAAATCCTGCATCAAAATCATGGTCTTGAGATACTTCATCATCAAAGCCGAAACATTCAGAGCCGTGACCGACGAGCCCGACGGCAATACGGTCTGTGTACTGCGGAAATTTTTCTTTGAGCATGGGCTTCCCGTGCTCTTCCCAAAACGCTTGTGCAAGTTCAATTCCTGCCATAGATTCTCTCCGCCTCTGAGCTCAATTCTTTTTCTCTTAAAAAGTAGCCGAAATATCCGTATGCAGGTGCACACTTAGAGCAAATGAAAGCATAGTTTCCGTCGTGGGTTATGTGGGGGGATTGCAGATATTCCCATGCCTTTTCCAAGCTTTCGGTTATGCGTTCATCGTCAGGGTCAATATCGGCATAAAGGTGAGCTAAGTTGTTGTAGCTGACTGCTATTTCACCGTCGTTATCATGGCTTGATGATAATAGTTCTATTGCTTTAAGGTAGTTTGCTTCTGCATCTTCGCTTTTTTCAAGCTCAGCATAGGTGGAAGCCATGTTGTTGTGAAGAGCGGCTGTTTTATAGTTGTCTGCGCCGAGCGTATTATATATTTTCTGCGCTTTTTCATAGTAGGGCAGGGCTTCTTCCGCAAGACCGAAAGCCTTCATTGTGGTGGCGGCGTTAATATATATTGTGCCTGCGGAAACCGTATTTGTATATTCATCTTTTTCCATAATATCAATGGCTGATTTTACGGCTCTGAGACCGTTCTCTTTGTCTGCCAACCGTCTGTAAAGTCCTATTTCTTCGTTCAAAATTTCCAATAGACCTCTTGTGTCACCGAGGTTGTTCGCTTCGCTTTCCCAATAGGTGAGCAAACGAAGAGCCGAATCAAGGTCGTCCTTAGCAAAAAAAGAATCCAATTTCTCTATTACCCGTATAATCGGAACTTTATCCTGTATTTCCTTTGAACAGCTTTTGCACTGTGTTTGTTTTTCGCTCATTTTATTTTCCTCCGATTCTTACTATGATTGATTATATCACGAAACTTATCCTTATTCAATTATTAAATAATTAGATATTGAAAATCATTGGATTATTGTATATAATTGTTAAAGTAAAGTGCGAAAGAAGGCCGGTATAAAATGGCTAAGATAAAGTTCAAAAATTATATAAAGGTTGTTGCTTTTATTCTGAGCATTTATTTGCTCATAAGATATTGGCCTAATATTGCTTCAGCTATAGGCAAAGTTTTTTCAGCTGCCGCTCCTGTTTTCATCGGCGCTGTTATGGCATATGTTCTTAACATATTAATGAGCTTTTATGAGCGTCACTTCTTTCCGAAATCCAATAAAAGAAGTGTTTTAAAGCTCCGCCGTCCCATCTGCGTAATCGGTGCGCTAATAACATTAACAGGCATTATTGCTCTTATAGCCGTGCTTATCACACCTCAGCTTACAGCCTGTGTTCAAATGGTTGTTGCAGAGCTTCCCGGTGCTATTGAATGGGTTATGGCTAAGCTCCGGTCGCTTCCGTTTATACCTGATAATATTTTGGATTCGCTTGCTTCTGCAGAATGGAAATCTAAAATCGGCGATATTGTTTCAACGTTCAGCAGCGGATTGGGCAGTGCGTTTGATTTTGCTTATACAGCCGTAAGCTCTGTAATAGGCGGAGTATTAGATACTGTCATAGGCTTTATTTTCGCTCTCTATCTTCTTTTTGATAAGGATAGGCTTTTGCGTCAGCTCAAGCGCATCATGAACGCCTATATTCCTCAAAAAGCCATTGAAAAAATCACCCATGTGAGTTTAACTGTCAACGACTGCTTCCACGATTTCATAGTCGGTCAGTGCACCGAAGCACTTGTTTTAGGCGTTCTTTGTATGCTTGGCATGACCGTGCTTCGCCTGCCATATGCGCCCATGATTGGTGCTCTTATGGCTTTTACGGCATTAATTCCCATTGTGGGCGGCTTTATCGGCGCATCTGTCGGTGCATTCCTTATTCTCATGGAATCTCCCTTAAAAGCACTTATTTTCCTAATATTTATCAATGTTTTGCAGCAGATTGAGGGAAATCTCATTTATCCTAAGGTTGTAGGCAAATCAATCGGTCTGCCCGGCTTGTGGGTTCTTGCCGCTGTAACTGTAGGCGGTGGTGTTTGGGGTATCTCAGGCATGATTATAGGCGTGCCGCTGACTGCCGCAATCTATAAACTGCTTAAAGAACATACAGAAAAGAAAGAACATTCCCTTGCTGCCGCTTCAAAACCTGAACAGGAAACAACCGATACAGTATTAAAGAATTAAAGTGCAATATTAAACGCTTGAAGTTGTTAAAGTTTTTTAAGTGTATTTGTAGCCAAATTGTTTTGTGAATGGAAGAAAATAACCGTTCGATACTCTTTTTATTTTGAAAAATTATTAAGTTATGTTGAAAAATTTATTAAGGTTTTGATATAATAATAAAAATTTATGAAAGGAAGTTTTTTAATGTTTATTTCAGAAAATGTTAAATATATAGGCGTTAATGACCATGATATTGATTTGTTCGAGGGTCAGTATGATGTTCCCAACGGAATGGCCTATAATTCTTATGCTGTTATTGGCGAAAAAACAGCGATTATGGATTCTGTCGATGCCGCTTTCACTTCACAGTGGCTTGATAATATAAACAAGGCATTAGACGGCAAAGAGCCTGATTATCTTGTTATTCAGCATATGGAGCCCGACCATTCGGGCAGTATTGCTGTTTTTGCTCAGTCCTATCCTAATACAAAAATCGTTTCTTCCGCAAAGTCTTTTACTATGATGAAAAACTTTTTCGGCACGGATTTGGCAGATAGAAGGGTAGTAGTAGGTGAGGGAGATATTCTCGACCTTGGCGACCGCACTCTCAGCTTTATCGCAGCTCCTATGGTTCATTGGCCTGAGGTTATGGTAACTTATGACAGCAAGGATAAAATTCTTTTCTCAGCCGATGGCTTCGGCAAATTCGGTGCACTCGATGTTGAAGAAGATTGGGCTTGTGAGGCAAGAAGATACTATTTTGGCATTGTAGGTAAATTCGGCGCTCAGGTGCAGGCTCTGCTAAAAAAGGCAGCCGCATTGGATATTGAAATGATTTGCCCCTTGCACGGTCCTGTTCTAAAAGAAAATTTGGGCTATTATATTGACCTTTATAACACTTGGTCAAGCTACGGCACGGAAAGTGAAGGCGTTGTAATTGCCTACACTTCCGTCTATGGCAACACTAAAAAAGCTGTTGAGATGTTGGCAGAAGAGCTGAAAGCGGCAGGCTGCGAAAAGGTAGCTGTCAACGACCTTGCTCGCTGCGATATGGCAGAGGCTGTTGAAGATGCTTTCCGCTATGGCAAAATCGTTCTCGCAACAACAACATATAACGGCGATATTTTTCCCTTTATGCGTGAGTTCATAAATCATCTGACTGAGCATAATTTCCAGAATAAATTGGTTGCATTTATGGAAAACGGCACATGGAATCCCGTAGCCGCAAAGGTTATGAAGCTTAAGTTTGAAAAGAGCAAAAACATCACATTTGCCGAGAATCAGGTTAAAATCCTTTCGTCTCTCAACAGCGAGAGCATGGCACAGATTAAAGCCCTTGCAAAAGAGCTTTGTCAGTAAAAGATAATTAAGCAGCTGCTTTTGGCCTCTGCATTTCCAATACTATGCAGTTAAATGATAGTCAAAGCTATACGGTTGTTATTGCTTAATTATTCTCGCTGATACATCACTATGCGTTCGGGCGCATTTATCGACAAGCTGTAAGACTGCCGAGAAATGATGTCCGATGCCGTTTTCTTTGAGCGATAGGTGTACAAAGGTACTCCGAGCGAGAAAAAACGGCAAGCATAGTGCTTTTTGGCTACATATTTTCGATACAATTCCCCCTAAA